>CAYOYI010000360.1:0-4591 GCA_964408105.1 uncultured Chitinophagaceae bacterium
GTCAGTGATGATATTTCCGGCAAAGGGGATCACCGCGGTGTGGCGGATGATGCCATCCTGGAAAATTGCAATGTCGGTAGTGCCACCGCCAATATCTACCAGCGCAACACCCGCTTCTTTCTCCTCCTCCGTCAACACTGCAGCGGAAGAAGCAAGCGGCTCGAGAACGAGATCAGCAACTTCAAGACCTGATTTCTCAACGCAGCGATTGATGTTCTGAGCGGCAGTTACCTGCCCGGTGATGATATGGAAATTCGCTTCAAGCCTTCTGCCAAACATTCCGATGGGTTCTTTGATGCCCTGCTCGTTGTCAATGATAAATTCCTGCGGGAGCACATGGATGATCCGGTCACCGGGAGGCATTGCGAGTTTGTGCATGTCCTGGATGAGCTTTTTGACATCTTCACGGTTGATCTCCTGCTCTGCATCTTCGCGCATCAGAATCCCGCGGTGCTGCATGCTTTTGATGTGCTGCCCAGCGATACCCACGTACACACGGTTTGCGGTGACTCCGGTCTTTTCCAGAACCTCTTTGGTCACTTTCTCAATGGCTTCAACCGTGCGGCTGATGTTGGCGACCACCCCGCGCATCACGCCCAGCGAATCGGTTTTCGCCATCCCGAGCACTTCGACTTTCTCATGCTCGTTAATGCGGCCAACAATAGCGCAAACTTTGGTAGTGCCAATATCCAGCCCTACTATTATTTCACCGTGTTCTGTATTCGACATCAGCTATATATTTTTTGTGCAGACAATCTGATCGGTAAACTTCAAGTTGATAACCCTGAACTCATCCGAATCGAAATTTTTCAAAACCTCTTTGTAGAAGATCATCAGCTTTTCAAACTTTTCATGCAGCTCCACAGGCTTACCGATCCTGATAATATAATTACCCAGCTTGGGGACCAATTCAAAATCACCCTTGCCGGTAATCGAGATCTGTTCGAACTGCGCCTGCCAAAACTCATCCGCTGAAATAAACCTGCATAGTTCTACCAAGCCAGTTAAGACTTCCTCGTTTTCAGTATAGTCAATGCTTCCAGTGGCAACAACAACCCTTGCTGTAAATTTAGAGGAGAGGGGCATCTTTTGTCCCTCTGTATCGAGATAGTAACTAACACCATTGTTGTTAACAACTCTCACCAATGGCTTGCGCTGCACAACATCCACGTAAACACAGCCTTTGTTGTCAGAATAAACGTCTGCATTTCCGACATAGGGATTTGATTCAATTTGTTCTTCCAAACCTTGGAACTGCAGATCTTTGATCGGCTCGCCTGTGATATCGGCTTTGTAAAAAGATGAAATAGCGTTCGTGACATCTGCGTCATTTACAAAGAACAAGCCGCTGTCATGGTCAATTTTTATATACACCCTGCTGCATTGCCTGACGCTGGTGTCAACGGCTGAGGCTCCGAGCACCACGAAGAAAACGAGCACCGCAAAGACCCATCCGGTTATCTTCAGTACTTTTTCCAGATTTATTTTTCCTTCTTTTTTCATTGGGGATTTGGGCGGCATTCAGGGTTCGGTCAGCATTTTTTTGAGGGGAGCAACCAATGTATCTATATCACCTGCTCCAACTGTCAGCAAAACTTCTAACTTTTTTCCTTTAAGACTCGATAACAGATTTTCTTTATCCACCACTGAGTGGGGAGTGTTTAATTTTTGGGCAATTATTTCGGATGACACTCCTGGAATCGGGATTTCCCGAGCGGGATAAATGGGTAGCAGAATGACCTCGTCTGCTTTATCTAAAGATGTTGCGAAGCCCAGATGTAAGTCCCGCGTGCGTGTAAACAAGTGCGGCTGAAAGACAGCGGTGATCTTTTTACCGGGGTGCATTGTCCTGACCGCATTGATCAATGCATTTATTTCCTCGGGATGATGCGCGTAATCGTCAACGTAAACAAGCTCCTTCCTGCGAACAATATACTCAAAACGCCTTTTCACTCCACGGAAACTTTGTAGAGCCGTTTTTATTTTTTCTTTTTCAATTCCCAGCTTGCGGGCAACCGCATAAGCTGCGATCGAATTCTCAACATTGTGCTTTCCTCCTAAATGTAACGTAACGTTTTTTATGCCGTCATCCCCGGAAATATCAAAGATGAAAGCTCCGTTATCCAAATGCTCATTGGTTACATAATAGTCAGCGGATGAGTCGGAAAAATTATATCGAACAATTTTGGATGACTTAACATCAGGTAAAATGGGAACCTTGCTCTGCGAAACGAGGCATCCGTTGGTTTTTATCTTCTGCGTGAATTCTACGAAAGCGCTTCTAATGTTTTCGATGCTGTCATAAATATCCAGATGGTCGGTATCAACAGCTGTGATAACAGCAATATCAGGCGCAAGCCGCAGAAACGATCGGTCAAACTCATCAGCCTCAACTACGATTACATTGTTCTTCCCGTGCAAATAATTCGTGTCGTAGTTGACCGAGATCCCTCCGAGAAATGCGGTACAATCGTAACCTGTTGCCTTCAACACATGAGCAATCATGGTTGTCACAGAGGTTTTCCCGTGCGAACCCGCAACCGCAATTGTGAATTTGTCTTGTGTTAAATCCTGAAGAACTTCAGAGCGTTTTTTGACGAGGAATTTTTTCTGCCGGAAATAATTCAATTGTACACTGTCTTTGGGAATTGCCGGGGTATAAACAACAAGATCAATACCATCAGGAATGTTGGATGCTGCGTCTTCATAGGTTATTCGCATTCCTTCATGCTGCAATTGCTTCGTTAAATCCGTTGCGGTTTTGTCGTAACCAAAAACTTTTACTCCATGATAATTGAAATGTCGTGCAAGCGAACTCATCCCGATTCCACCAATACCCAGAAAGTATGCTGCTTTGATTTTTAACAGGTCACTCATCTCACCAATGACAAAACTTCCTTTGCTATCTGATTTGCTGCATCAGGCAAGGCCAGTTTTGAAATGTTCTCACTTAGCTTTTGTTGCTCATTTTCGTTTTGGATAAGTTCCAAAGATTTGTCAACGAGCGTATCACGTGCTTTAATATCCCTGACCATCCACGCAGCACTTTTTTCTACCAGCGCGAGTGCATTTTTTGTTTGATGATCTTCTGCAACGTTGGGGGACGGAACAAGAATAACCGGTTTTCCGACACAACACAACTCCGAAATCGCTATTGCACCTGCACGTGAAATAATTATGTCGCAGGCATCGTATGCGTGATTCATCTCCTTTATAAAATCAAAAATTCTGATGCTGGGATGGGGATGAACTGCTGTCTTTACTCCTTCATAGTAAACCTTGCCGGTTTGCCATATCAGCTGATAGCCTTTATCAATAATTTTTTTCACTCCCTGCCGAAAACTTTCGTTAATGGTTTTTGATCCCAGGCTTCCCCCAATCACCAGTATAGTTTTTTTGTTTGCTGAAAGATCAAAGTGCGCCAGACTTTTCTCTTGATGCCGGATGAGTCGCGCAATGTCTGCTCGCACCGGGTTACCTGTTTTTATTATCCTCTCTTCGGGAAAGAATTTCTCCATCCCATCATAAGCAACACAAAACCGGTCTGCTTTTTCAGCAACCATCTTGTTAGTGACCCCGGCAAATGAATTTTGCTCCTGAATCAAAATCGGTATTCTCATTTTTGAAGCCATATACATTGCAGGACCACTTGCATACCCTCCCACTCCCACCATCACATCGGGCTTGAATTTTCTAATAAGGGATGCAGATTTCATGAGACTTGAGATAACCTTCAACGGTAACCACAGATTTTTGAAAATATTGTCCCTCTGAAATCCGCTTATCCATAAACCGTCAATCTGGTATCCGGCTTCCGGCACTTTAGTCATCTCCAATCTGCCCTGTGCACCAATGAATTTTATTTCAATTGACGGATCAATTTTTTTCAGCGAATTGGCAATGGCGATAGCAGGGAACACATGTCCCCCTGTGCCTCCGCCACAAATCAGCACTCTAACTGGCGCTTCCCTTTGCAAGTGGCTTATCCTTTGAATCCTGGTTAATACCTTTGGTCAGTTCAATATCACGGCTTACACTCAGAATAATTCCCACCGAGATGCTTGTGAAGAATAAAGATGTTCCTCCCATACTCACCAACGGCAACGTTTGGCCGGTAACAGGAACAAGATTCACCGCCACTGCCATATTGATCATCGCCTGCAACGTTAGGCTGATTCCCAATCCTACAGCCAATAGACTGCCGAAAGCATTTGGGCTTTTGGCCATTATCTTAATTGTTCGGAAAAGAAAAAGCAGATAAAGAAATATCACAAATGCGCCACCAATCAGGCCGTATTCTTCAATGATGATGGAATAAATAAAATCAGAATACGGGTGAGGCAGAAAATTTCTCTGGTGGCTGTTTCCAGGACCCTTTCCAAAAACTCCTCCTTTGGCAATAGCAATCTTTGACTGAGTCACCTGGTAAGGCTCGTTTCCTTTTTTGGAAAAATTTTCAATTCGGTTCTTCCAGGTTTCAATCCTTCCTTTAGTAGGAGTCATCAGTAGTATCAGGACCATACTAGAAATTGCAGCTATCATCAAACCACCTGTCGCTGCGATATGAACAAGACGCACTCTGCCAATGAAC
>CAYOYI010000361.1:0-4559 GCA_964408105.1 uncultured Chitinophagaceae bacterium
CTATCAGGAACTTGGCATTAAAGCCTATCTCAAGGTCAGCGCCTTCATAGTTGCAGCTCAATCTTTCGCTCGCCTCATTTGAAAAATCAAGATCCTGGGCCGATATCGTCAGTTCGCTTCCTGCAATTTTCATCACCACCTGGTTGGTGGTTTTGTTGGAATAAATGGCAATTCTCTTCAGAGAATTCAATAAACCGTTCCTGCTGATGTTGAGCTTGCTGCTGCTTTCCTTTGGGATCACTGCATTGTAATCGGGATATTTTGCATCAATCAGCCTGCAGATAAGATTGGTGTTATCGAAATTGAAAAATGCGTTTGATGAATTGTAGGAGATGGAAACGCTGTTTGCTTCTGCCGGTAAAGCGGATTTTAGGAGATTGAGAGCCTTTCTCGGCACAATGAACGAAGCGGCCTTATCGCTTTTTGTATCGGTGCGTTTATAGCGCACCAGCTTGTGAGCATCGGTTGCTACGAAAGTAGTTCCCTGCCCATCGAGTTGGAAGAAAACCCCGGTCATTGCCGGCCTGAGTTCGTCATTGCTTGCTGCAAATAAAGTTTTTGAAACCGCCTTTCCCAAAACGGAGGACTGTATTCCAACCTTCGCAACATTTTCCGCCACCGGTATCTTTGGAAAATCATCTCCGTTTTCTCCGGCCAGCTTGTATTTTCCATTATCAGAGGTGATCTCAACCCCGAAATTCTTTTCATTGATATTGAAAGTAAGTGGCTGCTCTGCAAAAGTCTTGAGAGTATCCAGCAAAATTTTGGCCGGTACAGCCACCTTCCCGTTTGCCTTTGCTTCCACATCCAGCGAAGTTGACATGGAGGTTTCCAGGTCAGTAGAGAATAGGGTGAGTTTACCGTTCTTTATTTCAAAAAGAAAATCCTCAAGGATGGGCAGCACTGAACTGGAGCCGATAACGCCACTTATCAGTTGTAAATGCTTCAATAATGCGCTGGTAGATACTACAAACTTCATATTCGCTTGATTTGCGGGCAAATATAAAGAATTGCGGATTCTTTCCGAATTGAAGAAAATGACAGGATGTTACTTCCCGGATTCACCTTACGCTTAGGGTCATTAAGCTAATGGGTACTTGGGTTAAAGCCCGTAAATGAGCAGCGCTCCTTTGACCGTTGACTGAAGCCAACGGCAAAGAATCCTCAAATATAAATAGTTATTGCTGTTTCCCAAAGTATTCATTGCCGTCAGTTTAGCTGACGGGCAACTTGCTACAGGATTTCTGGCTTTTGCCAAACAATGTCTCTGGATATTCCTCAACTTATTGACATTGCCTTGCGCTTACGCCAGAAGGTCATTTTAAAAACTGAAGAATTACTCCAGCGCTGGAGCTGCTGTGTTTCCGTTTTTCGCTCCGAAAATGTAAGAAACCCCGATGGCAGTCTGGTCTAGGTACCAAAGCTTGTCAAAGTTTCCGCCAAAGTTGAATTTGTGTGATTTGTCAATATAGTTTTCTGTGCTGTAGTCCGTGACACTGTAGCGGTATGCAACTCGAAAACCTCCGAGCTTCATCGCGAGCATCAGGCAAGGGGTAGGCCTGTAATACACTCCTGGCACCACCATGATTCCTATGGAGTTGCTCAGGTAATCTAAAACATCAACCCGGTCGTTAAGATTGTCATATTGTTCATAGGAACCCGAGCGAAGGGTATAGCCGATACTGCCCCTGGCCGTAAGCCCTACTTTCTTTTTTTCGCCAAATCCATAATAATATTCAACTCCCGGAGCAATGCCAAAATTTACAGCCTTGTCTGAAAGCTCAATTTGTTTTCTTCCGAATATTCCATATTCCTCAATATTATAAGTTTCAACATCGTATCCTACGGAAATGCCTCCGCCAACACAAAAACTTTCACAAAGAAAAAAACCGGCATGAGGCGCGAAATCAAAACCGATATTTCTGTAATCATCGTCAGCGATATTGTTATCACTGTCAGAAGTCTTGACTGAAAGTTCAAGTTCGCCACCGACCTTCAGATTTCCTTTTTCGAATTGCGCAAAGCAGACTGAGCCTGCTAAAAGCGCGATAGAAGTGATGAAAAGCTTTTTCATGGCAATGGATTTAAGGATTATTTAATACACAAAAGGTACGAAGATTGAAAAAATGAAAATTGACATTCATCAAACCGGGCCGGAATGGCAGATCTATAATGGCTTACGCGGAGTGAAAAAGTCAGTGTATTTTTTCAGCAGCTTGCCGAAAACAAAATCCTGAATAATGACAAAGTCTTTTCCGTTATTGATGACGGCATAATACCGGTCAAGATCGTAAGGCAGCTTTTTGCCATACTGGTCGTATTGCAATTTGCTTCGCCTGTTGAGCGGCATGTGATAGATCACGACCTGATGCGAATTTCCATTAATATCAGTCAGCATCAGGTTCACAAACGGAGTTGATGCGGTGACCGAATCGCGAACGGGGTTTTCATTGTCAAAAGCTTCCGCATTAATGAAGCTGAATGATGATAAATATCTTTTCACACCTTCTTTATACAGATTTCCGGCAGGAAAAGGAGGTTCGCTACGCGGTGATACAATTATTGAATCCTCGCTAAGTACTTTGATATGAAATGACTGCTCCGGATTTTCGGGATAGTGAAGCGATACCTGGGCAATTTCGTCAGGAGAATGGTCGAATATCTTTGTGTCACGCCACTCCTCCTCATCAGTAAAATACCGTACATCAAGTATTCCCCGCATGCCTGGAATGTACATTATGTAAGGCCTGTTAGCCGGCTTGCCCTTTAGTTCCATTATCATGTAAGTACCCTCGCTGTCCTCTGTATTACCTCCCACATAATAAACCTTAAATGGTTTGTTTTCATCTTTTTTGAATATCTCGACCTTGGTTGATTTGGAGGCAAGTTCTTTTATCACTCCTTCCATTCTTGCTTTGGAAACATACTTCGAGATGGTCACCTTTTCCATCGTTTCCAGCAACACATTCATTTTAGCAGGCATTACCCGGTACTTTCCGTTGATCTTCCAGTGGTCGGCTTCTCTGCGCAGGTCAGCCGTTACGCCTTTACGGTCCGTAAGCCGTATCCTGCCAATAATGGAGACATCCTCCACCGCAAAATCATGGTCAGGTGGAACCTCGGCATTTTGTTTTTTATTCTGATTGATAAAAACAACCAAAGCCGCCAGCACCAGCAGCACTGAAAGGTATATCAGTGTTTTTCTCATTTAGCGTATCTTCTTTTCCTCATCCAATTATAAGCAACTCCAAACACAATCACTATTAATAAAGGTATCACGGTATTAATGGTCTGCCACCTGATTTTTTCTGCGCTGACTTTCGTGGAATCTAAAAGCCGCAGCCGCACTTCCTTGTTTCGCGTTTCGATGAGGCGTGTATCATCGGCCAAATATTCAATGCAATTAAGGATAAAATCCTTGTTGGCGAAAGTCTGCTCGGTGAACGGGTAGTAACCGAGAGGATAGGGCGCCCCGCTGTTGTTCGTCTCATTGCGAATGACATCGCCATCACCCACTACGATCATCCTTGAAAAAACACCCTGCTCTTTTAATGGTCTTTCAAGACTGTCAAGCGTTTGCTTAAAATCAGAAGGGATTCGGTTCTTAAAAACAGATTCAAATTTCCCTTCCAGCAAAACCGCCAGCATAAGGTCATTTTGCCTGAAGGCGTCAGGGTCAGGCGATTCTTTGAGCATGGAGAAATGAATTCTCACAGGAGCAAGCAAAGCCTTGCTGTAGGGAGACGAATGAAGCAGCGGTACTTTTCGGATGGAGTTTTCTCCGGAGCTATTCTTCCCGACCGTGTCAATTGTACTTGCAAAGTGCAGGTCAATGGCGTCAAGGTTTCTCACAATAGCATGTTCATCCCGCGGAGTGGCAAGCGGATAGTAATACCATGGGAACATTTCGGTTTGCGGTGTGTTCCCGACATTTCCGACAACCAACGGAATGCGGTTGCATTGAAGGTCCTGAACAAGATCTGCATTGATGCGCACGCCATATTTAAACAACTGGTCTTCAAGATTAAGCTCCCGCGCCTGAGCCATGAAAACGGGCGTCCCGCGCAGGCTGTCCATATCCATGGCCACCGGGTCAACAAGCCAGAGCACGCTTCCTCCATTCATGATGAACTGATCAATCTTGAATTTTTCCTGCTCGCGGAAAGACTCGGATGGCTTTGCAACAACCAGCACTTTGGTTCGCAACGGCAAGAAGCTTTTCCTGAGGTTCACCGTGTCACATTCATATTGCAACCCGCGAAGCGTTTGCATGATGTCTGCGACATTCTCATCCGGTAGTTCCCCTTGGCCTCTTGTAAAGAGAACGGTTGGCGGAATGCGCTGCATCATCTTTTTGATGCTGTTTGCAAACTTGTATTCAAGCAGCTCAACGGAATGATTGAGCACTTCCTGCGGCCCGAAGCCGATCTGGTTTTCGAGCAACTGAACGGGCAGCTCTTTGTTGCGGTAATAAAATATAGCTCCCGGAAAAATTATTTTCTGTGAAAGCTGCTCATCGCCTTTCACCCGAAGGTTGGTAGGGTTAAGTCCCTTTTCCA
>CAYOYI010000362.1:0-4545 GCA_964408105.1 uncultured Chitinophagaceae bacterium
TAATGATATTCACCTTATTTGGCATCATGACCTTGGCAGTAACAAAGATGCATTCCTATACCATGGCTGCAATTCCGGTTTTGATGATATTCTTAGCTTATGGCATTATAGCTGTGGTGGAATTTTTGCGAAAATTTGACCTTAGGTTCCGATGGTTATATGCCCTTATTGTGCCTTTAGTAATTATGCAAAACCTAAACCTGCCCAGGATCATCCCCGATCATGAAGTGAGCCGGGACACAACCTACTGGTGGGGCAGAGTCTATTACGCACTGGAGCAAAATGCAATTACCTACCGGAAACTTGCAGAAATGAATCTGGATCAAAAAATTGTTGTCACCGGGCTGGATAATTTCAATTGGGTGAACGGCATGTTCTATACCGGCCACCCTTGCTACGGGCACGACCTCACCGATAGCATGATCACCCAAATAAGAAATCAAGGATATAGAATTGCTGCTTTTCAAAACAGCATTCCACCCCCGTTTGTCGCTGACACTTCCATTTTAATCATCCCGTTAGATCATCTGTAGCGCCCAGTCTGTGACTTTTTAATCACTACTCATAGGTATTCTATTTTCCTGAATGGGAATAATCAAGATTTACCTGAAGTTTGCATTTCCTTCATGAATCAACCAGGCTCTTCCATCAGCTTTCAATCTTGCCCGCTCACCCGGTTATTCACCGGCACATGCTCCAAAAAGAAGAAAGACAAATGCTGCAAAAGCTACAAGGATGGCAAGCGCTGCCGGAAGTGCCCGAAGAAATAAGCCGCACAACCGTTTGAGATTGATTCGTTCATTGGATATTTCTGCCTGAGCGATCTGATTTAATGGTGCGGATTAAGTCGTGATTCGAAAAATATTCGGCAACACCGCACGCAAACAGTTCATATCCGGCAGCCTTATGATGGCCATCTTTAGGCCAATAATATGCCGAAAGGTTTGCCGGGTTCACACCGGCCGCTTCAAAATAATCAAGCAGATTAATAGTGTTGAATCCCTTGGCTTGTGCATAGATCAATACTTTATCAAGATATAAGCTGTCGGTCTCAATTTCGCGCAGAGTGGGATGGAATACCAGCAAGAGCGGCACTCCGTTTTTATCACACAAGGATTTTATGCTGTCCACGGCAACCATTAACGAATCGGCTGATTCTGTAAATTTTTGATGGATGTCCGACTTCGGAATAAGAAGATAGGAATCGTATTGAAATGCGCCTGCCATGACTGCTCGAAAAAGAAAACTGTGCTCATAAATAACCTCCCACCAGGGAGCAGGATTAATTTTCACCGTGCTTTCCGGCTGAAATCTCTTGAAACCGCCTTTTACGATAACCTCGCTGAGGTCCGATTCATTACATGCCATTATCACGAGGTCAGGCTGGTAATCCAGAATCTTCAATCTAAGGAACACCCTGGGTGAATGAATCACCAAAGGCTGCGATACGAAAAACCCCTTCCGGCTTTTCAACCGGATATTCCCGGTCGGGAATCCCAATTGAATTAAACCGAACCCATTGGGTGAATTCTCCCGAGAAGTTTTGTTTTCTCTCACCGAAGGGATAAACATGCAGCCAACCGGGTTCCTTTTCTCTGTATAGGGAAAAATACCCCCCCCCCCGCGGATTCTCCGAAAGTGGCGTATTTGCCGGTTAGTCTAATAGCCAACTCTGCGAGAACAATTGATGCAATTAAGCTAGCTGCAAGGATTAATGCATGAATACGTTTACTTTCCATGAATGAGTGATCCGGTAAAGATGAATACTTTATTTAAGTGCTTTACTCCATCAATTTTCTATTCTCAATAATATCAAACGCAGCCTTGGCGAAAGTCTGATAACCTCGGGAATTAAAATGTCCGTCACGAGGATGAGCGTATTTCGATACGCTATCTCTTGAAAATAATTCCTGAAAATATGGGTAAAGGTCTATTGTCTCAACATCTCTTCTTAATAAGGAATCGCTCAGCATTTTTACAAAAATTCCCGGATGAAAGGGAATGTTGCTATCCAGATATGCAACTTCCTGCGGTGTAGGATGAAGTACAACGATAAGATGACAGCCAGCTGTGGCTGCCAGGTTTTCAAATGAGTCAACTGCTCCGCATATAGGAGCGATGGCTTGTTTCATTTCCCTGGCCAGTTCTGATTTGTTAAGGAAAATACCACGGTCTTTATGCTGAAGGATGTTAATGAAAAAGCCCTTACCAGATGCGAGTTAATATACAGAAATTCGTACCATGGTCCCTTTCTGTAATGAGTGGAACTATCATCGTGAAATCTTTCGAATCCACCTCTTAAAATGTAATCCTGAATATCTGTAGAGTTTATGGAAACGATCAAATAGTCGGGATGAACTGATTTTAACTTATCTCTGTAAAAGACATATTCGAAAAATGGGTCGCTACCGGAAATTCCAGCATTTGTTACTTCATTAAGTATTCCTGCACTGTCCAAAAATATTTGCAGCAATTCCGGCCAGGAACTATCTGCAGGAGCTCCGGCACCTTCTGCAAAAGAGTCACCTAAAACAATTATGTGATTCACAGAATCGGGTACATCAGTCTGAATTTCCTCGCCCCGAAAGCCAAGACTGTTGATTTTATATGGATACTTGAAGTCGCGATTATCGAACTCAAATGAGCTATTGGGAGTCCAGAAAGGATACCATGTTGGAAGCTCCTGGTTGTAATATGACGTGTAAGGCTTTCCGGTTACCTCAGGATAAGTGTAGAACAAAGCGGAATATCTCAGGGCTATTTCAACTAATATCAAAACCAGAAACACTGAAAAGAATGCTAAAGCCCATTTTAATGACTTTGTTCTTCGTTGAGACATTTGTCATTGGCCAGTATGCTTCACAAATATCTCGCTCAATTCGCGGGCTGAATGTTGCCTGCTGTAGGCGAGAATGGTTTCAGGATTGCTGTCGAGAATAGCCCTGTAAAAGTCCTCCGTAAGTTCAGCGTCAACCAGTTTTTCCGTTTCGCTTATTCTTTGCAGCACTAATTTTTTATCGTCATCCCTGTTGGCAAGATAAGCTGCAATCTTGCTGACGGCTTTTTGCTTCAGGCTGTCATCATCATGAATAATAACACCGTTAGAATCCCGCTCACGGCTTTGTGCTTGCTCAAGCCATGTTTTGATCTGCTGCTGCACAAGATTGTTGTAAGTCTTGATGTTATAATTATAAATGCTCTTGTCGCCTCCCGAAAACGGATCGAGGCTTGCGGAAGAAAGCGTTTCGTAAACGGCTTTGAGCTTCTCTGCCGGAAAGCTCCACAGCGCCTGCTCGGCAGGCTTCATGATGGTGTTGAACCAGATGTGAACGTTATGCTTATTCACGAAATTGATGAAGGCGGGCATCTCCTGCCAATTCTGGCGAAGAGGATTCACCATGATGCACAGCGTTCGCTGATTGTCCTTACAGTACTTCAGGTAGTATTTGAAATTTTCCATCAGTTCATCGAACTTTCCGTTGATGCGGATGCTTTCATAAGTTTCTTTTGAGGCGCCATCCATCGAGATATTGAAATGGAAATTGGCTTTGGCCATATAGTCTTTCACTTTTTGGTTGAGCACCGTCCCGTTGGTGGCGATCACCATTTTCAATTTGGGATTCAGCTCAAACACCATATCCCATATCTTGTAGTAGTTCTTGATAAGAAACGGCTCGCCTCCATTGAAGCGGGCCTCATGCAGATGCGGGATAAATTCTTTCAACTCATTCAGGAATTTTTCTCCATAGGGAGATTTGAGCGGCTCCAGCTTTTCGCGGTCGCGCCTGATCACAGAGCTTAACATACCGTTGCACATCGTGCAGCCGAGGTTGCAGGTATTACTCAGCTCAAACTCTATGATGGATGGATAATCGGTTTTAGGGAAATCATTGTCATAGGCTTTCGCAAGAATGTTGGTATAGTTTCCTTCCAGCAAATGATTCTTGCAGGCCTGGCAGCCGAATTCGAGGTTGTGCGATTTTATTCCTTCACGGATGCGCTTGAAATTCTCACCGTTCCAGATTTCTTTCAGGCTTTTATCTTCTGAATATTTTTCAGCCCGATGGAATGTTTGCCAGCACATCGCCACATCGCCTTCGGTGTTAAAATAAAGATTGGAGAATGGCGCATGGCAAAGCAGTTTCGTATCGCGAATGATGCGGGTATGATTATATTGACCGATGCGATCTGACAGCGACCCGTTTCCCCCGGATGAAGCGATCCTCCCGAATAATTTCTTCAGCTTCAACATTTCACTAAAGTTAGCGGATTATTCTGGCGCAAGGGGTAAGGGACGAGGGTCGAAGGACGAGGGTCGAGGGATGTGCGGAGCAATTTTTTCCCTGATCGCTCTTGCCATCAAATTATACCCGGTGGAGTTGAAATGCCGGTCTTGTTTCCAGTAAAGCTGTTCGGGAGGCGCGGATTCATTTGACCGATAGTATTTGAATACATCCACGAATAAAAATCTTTGGTCTGCTGTTAGTTTTTCACCGAGCTCAATGCTCCAAAGGCCATATTGCCTTTCTTCCGCTTCTTCCTTCA
>CAYOYI010000363.1:0-1996 GCA_964408105.1 uncultured Chitinophagaceae bacterium
CGACCGAGCCGTGATCGAGGGCGAGCCGCCGGTCGAGCTGGTCCTGCCCGGGGGGCAGTTGTGAAATATTCACTTCCTCAGATTTCGGAATAAAGTAATCCAGTCCTTTATTATCGTTAATTACATTCAACGATTTTACCGTTGCCAGGTAACGGTCAACAATATGGACTGGCTTTAGCCTGTTGATCTTGAAATTCACCATCAGCCATTTTTCGAAATTCTGTTTGTAGAAGGAATAGCTTTTGACCCCAACCAAAAATTTCACAAGCCATGACCTCTGATTGTTATGAAGATCAATCACAAAATCAAAGCGCTCTTGCTTCAGCTTGGCAACAGTATCGAAAATGCTATCAGCTAGTGTGTGAATGCGGTCAATGTATGGATTAGCTATTAACAGTTCCCTGAATTGAGGCTTCGTAAGGTAGTGGATCTCAATATCTTTTATTTGCTGCTTTAAGCAACGGACCACCGGTGTGGTGAGCACAATATCGCCAATAGAGCTGAATCGGATAATGAGGACTTTCAACTGCCCGCAATTTGTTAAGGATGCTGAGGCTTAAGGTATTCCATTGCTTTATGGATGTATTCCTGAACTCCTAATTGAATCATGTCCTTCACTTGCTCAGGCAATTGCTTCACAATCTTTCCTGGCGAGCCTAATACCATTGAAAAGTCCGGGATGACCATATTTTCTGTTACTAGTGTATTCGCCCCGATGATGCAGCAATTTCCAATTCTGACATTATTCAAAATAGTGGCTCTCATTCCAATGAGATTATTATTGCCTATCGTACATCCATGTAAAACCGCGCCATGTCCGACAACATTATCTTCTCCCACTGTCACAGGCACTCCTGGATCAACATGAACGATAGCCCCATCCTGAATGTTGCTTCGGTTGCCAATGCGTATCTTGTCAGAATCTGCTCTTAGCACAGCATTGTACCAAATGGAAACATTGTCACCCAGAATCACATTGCCAATTACCACCGCCCCATCAGCGATAAAGACATTATCACCTTTTTTCACTTTACTTTTTAAAACCTCATAGTGATTGTTCATCGTTTTGAAATTCTATGGTTGATAATATATCCGGTAAATGTTGTCTGCTAAATCATCCGATACCAACATTGAACCGTCATGAAGGATTAAAACATCCACTGGCCTGCCATACACCTGGCCGTTTTGCTCCCATCCGCTTGCAAAAACCTCATAGCCGTTTGAGATATTTTCGTTTAGCTTAACGAGCGAAATGCGATAACCGATCTTGGTGCTTCGGTTCCACGAGCCATGCTCTGCGATGAAAACCTGGTTTTTGTATTCTGCCGGAAACATGTTCCCGGTATAGAATTTCATACCCAGTGCTGCAACGTGCGGCCCCAATTCCTGAACCGGAGGTACAAATTCAGAGCAATTTCTTTGATTCCCGTATTCAGAATCTGAAAGATTTATTCCGTGACAATACGGAAAGCCAAAATGCATTCCCGGATGCGGAGCGTAGTTCAGTTCATCGGGTGGCAGATCATCACCAAACCAATCTCTGCCATTGTCGGTGAACCATAATTCGTTTGTTACCGGGTGCCAGTCAAACCCAACGGTGTTGCGGATGCCGCTGGCATAAATTTCAAATCCGGAGCCATCTTCATTAATGCGGGTTATCGTTGCATAGATGGAATCACTAAGGCAGTTATTGCAGGGAGCTCCTACAGGCACATATAATTTATCATCAGGGCCAAATGCAATGTATTTCCATCCATGCGACATTTCACCTGGGTAAAGATTTGTTACAAATTCGGGCTGAAGTGGATTATCAAGACGATCTTCAATGTCCCTGTATCTCAGAATTTTATCCACGGCTGAAACGTAAAGATGCCCATTTTTAAATGCCACTCCAACCGGCAGAGTGATGTTATCCGCGACAGTCCATTTTTTATCGGAAACAAAATCACCGTTTGTATCCCGAAGCGCATACACTTTTCCTTCTGACCTGCTGCCA
>CAYOYI010000363.1:2006-4545 GCA_964408105.1 uncultured Chitinophagaceae bacterium
GGGAGATACGGAATCCATCGGGCAGAGTGATCCTATCCAGCAATTCAGAGCTATTAACCAGTGATTTATCGGTAGCACAGGATGTGGTTTGGCAAATAACCAGGATTAATAAAAGCAGCTTTGTGTTGGATTTGGGCATATAACGGCAAATATACAAAGTACACATTGCGCTGAAACATACTTACGTAACATGACGTATCAGTAACGGCCACGCTGTTTTTTTACGACTAAAGACCGGATTATGAGGGGATATGTGAAAGGTGCTGTCGCATTGCTATCGGTTTCGTTTTTTCTTGCACTTGTAAATTCCTGTTCGCTTAATAATGGTATTTTGAGGCCGTCTTGCACAGTATTCCATATTCATCTTGTTGAATGCAAATGGCAGCCAACGGGACTTTATGCAGCAACTTCTTCTATTTACTTTCGTTCATTGGGTAATATTGAGATACAGGGGGAAAAGGATAGTATCACCTACACTTTGAATGATTGCAATCTGCTTGAGGTGACAAACCATACTAAAAGCAGTTATGAGGAGTGGACCATTGAAAAACTCACAGACATAGATCTTGAGATACAATATCCGGATGGGAAAAAAGTGTCATACCTGAAGGCACAGTAATACTTCATTCATCTTACTGCTTATTATTTTTGCGCGGAATCTATGATTCCCGGAAAAGAATTACGTCAGAAATTTTATAACACATTCCGAGAGAGTGGGGAACCTGTGCAAATTTTCTTTTCGCCCGGAAGATTATGTCTTATCGGAGAGCATATTGATTATAATGGAGGCTTAGTGCTTCCGGCAGCCATTTCGTTAGGGATTTATGCGGTCATCAGGCCAAACAACTCAGGGATAATTAAGATCATCTCAGAGCAGGAAGAGTTGCCCGTGACAATTGATCTGAGTAATGAAATTCAATTTCAAAAGGAACGCGGATGGGGAAATTATCCCGCTGGTGTTCTTAAATACATGTTGGATCGAGGGCATTCTTTCAAAGGTGCAGAAGTTTTGTTTGTTTCCGATTTGCCTGCAGGGTCAGGGCTGTCATCTTCTGCTGCAATTGAAGTATTGACAGGTTTTGCTTTCCATTCATTGAATGCGCAGGGAAGCATTGATAAACTGCAGCTTGCACAATTATGCAAATCGGTAGAGAATGATTTTATCGGAGTAGAATGCGGCATCATGGATCAGTTTGCTGTTGCAATGGGGAAAAGAGATCATGCCATGCTGCTTGATTGCAATTCACTTGAGTTCGAGTATGTGCCGGTGAAATTGAATGACTACGCAATCGTTATTTTCAATACGAATAAAAAGCGCGAGCTGGCCGAAAGCATATTTAATGTAAGGGTTCAGGAGTGTTCGCGTGCTCTGCAAAGTATCCGGGCTTATCGTAAAGTTGAAAACCTTCCACAAGCTACGATTGAGCAGGTAAACCAATGGGTGGATAATCCGGCTGCAAGGAAAAGAGCACTGCATGTCGTTGCAGAGAATAAACGCGTAACGCAAGCGGCCCACGAACTGGCTAATATGAATTTGAAAGCTTTTGGTGAATTGTTATTCCAATCACACGATTCGCTTAGATCTTTGTATGAAGTAACGGGCCGTGAATTGGATGCTATAGTTGATGCAGCAAAAAAACGAACTGAATGCATCGGGGCTAAAATGTCGGGAGCGGGGTTTGGGGGGTGCGCCTACGCAGTAGTTGAAAGAGACAAAGCTGATGCTTTTATTGGTTTCATACTTAGGAGCTATAAAATTGAAACAAGCTTAAAAGCGGACTACTATTTTGCTGGGATTGATGATGGGGTTAGAAAACTGAAGGATTGACAATGCTTAAATTGCCTTCCTGATGAATTCGCTCCACACCCAACTCTTATCAATCGACACTCAAAAATGCTTGGACTAAAACTTCCCACCGATCCCCGCTGGGCAAATCTTGCTGAAAAAACTTTGGAAGAGGTTTTGACGGATCATGCTTACTGTGAACAGAAAGCAGCCTCCACTTGCATTTCATTGATACAGCAATATCCGGATAAAGAGGAGTTGGTGGAGAAGGTTGCGCCCTTGGTAACTGAGGAGTGGGGTCATTTCAGGCAGGTTCTGAATGAAATGAAAAAGCGGGGATTAAAACTTGGCAGGCAACGCAAGGACGAATATGTGAATCAACTCTTGAAACTGGAAAGGAAGGGCGGGAGTCGTGACGAGCAGTTGGTTGAGAAATTACTGATCGCGGCATTGATTGAAGCCAGGAGCTGCGAACGGTTCAGAATTCTTAGTCAAAACATATCTGAAATTTCCTTGCGTGATTTCTATCACAGCTTTATGGTTTCGGAGGCTGGGCACTACCGCCTCTTTATAGATCTTGCAAAAAAATACTCGTCTGAGCAGAAAGTGAAAGATCGCTGGCAGGAATATCTCGATGCAGAAGCCGAGATCATGAAAGGATTGGAATTGCGAGGTGACCGCGTACATTAATCCAAAGCCCGGTTCAAAAACTGATCGAACGGGTAGAGCGATTTAAAAACAGAAGCAGCGTGC
>CAYOYI010000364.1:0-4534 GCA_964408105.1 uncultured Chitinophagaceae bacterium
AATCATTGTTAAAGAACGGGTCGCTCTCAAAGAACGAAGAAAAGAGCGATGGAACATTTGTTTTTCTTTTTAGGAGCGTCATGTTTTAATCCTCCATTTTTTGGTTAAACAATGACTCAAACATAAAAAGCTCTTTAAAAGCATCCTATGACTTAGGTCATCCTTAAGATTTTTTAACAAAGGGAGAAAATAGGAGGTGAGGGAAACGATTAATCAAAAGTACTGTTCGTGATAGCCATCAGAGAATTGCGGCTCGATTTCCTCGCTGATGTAGTCACCGGCCTCGGTGAATTTCATGTGATGATAAATATCATCCTTCACTACGTCTGCCAGATAGCACGTGCCTTCGAGAGGGTCACCTATTTTCTTGCAATTGATGATGACACAGCCCGGCAAGGTTTTCCTGATATGTGCTGAAATTTTTATGGTGGCGCTGTCAGACAAATTCTGCATCGAAAAATTTTAAGTTAACTGAAAGTTACAGTTAGGTTAAATAAAATCCTAAGACTTTGAAAGTTAGTTTTCAACATCATTTTGTCTATTAAGAAATAAAATTTTCAGTTTGCTATTCATTATGATGGGCGTGTTTTACTTGTTCGCTTTCCTTTAACATCTGCATTACTTCCTCATCACTTACCTGCTCAAAATCTTCATAGAACTCGCTGATCGCAAAAAAATCCTCCGGAGTTTCAAGTGAGATCACTTCATCAGCCAAGCCGCGCAGGCTTTGTATGGTATGCCGCGGGCCAACAGGGGTAGCGATCACAATTTTTTCGGGCATGTCTTTTTTAAGCAGGTCAATCATTGCAAAAACGGTACTGCCGGTAGCTATTCCGTCATCTACGATTATTACCACTTTGCCGTGCCAATTGACGGGATTACGGGAATATTTTTTGTATCGTGCAGTCAGCAATTCTCTTATCCTAAGTGTTTCCGCCTCAATATAATTGCGCGAAGTCGCACCATGCCCGTTGTTGATGATCCTGCCTGTCATACTCACAGCGCCAATTGCCAACTCGGGAGACAGGGGGTGCTCAATCTTTTTGACCAATTCAATTTCAAGCGGCAATCCTAACTCCTTCGATACTATATATCCAAGGACCACACCCCCTCTGGGAATTGCCAGCACTACGGCATTTCGCGCTCCCTTGTATTTGGCAAGAGCACTTGCCAGCCGCTGACCTGCTTCTATTCTGTCCGTGAAAATCATTTGCTCAAGTTAAACCTTGCTATGAAAAATGCAGATGACAGCGGTCAATCGGCAACTTGATTTAAGTCACCGTAAGGGTTAAGATAATTTCGCTAATTGCTGACCTGTTGCTCGTCCGTACCGGAGCTGATGCACTTTATCTGAATGATCTCCGACTGGATACAGTCGGACATTAAAATACCTACGCCCACGCTTTCATATTTGATACAAACCCTCAGGCTGTCTTTTCTGAACTCCAAAGGAAGTTCGTGCTGGAATACCCGCTGCAATCCCGTTTTATCGAAATTCACATAACCTTTTATCTCCTTGCAGTCGGGCAGATAATAAAGCGTGACCATCTCGCACTTCTTCCCGCAATGAGAACTAATCTTAGTAGATGAGCACGAGGTTAATCCTGAAATAAAAGCAACGAATACTATGAACCGATACACCTGCCGGTAATTTCTTATTCAGTGATGTGTTCAACAAAATCAAACACCAGCATCTTCAGAGTTCTGGTATCATTCAGAAGCTGCTCGATTTTCGCTTTAAGCGTTTTGTGCTTTGCGCGATATTCAGCGTCACTGCCTCCTTTGGAAGTTTGCAATACCGCAAGATTTTTCTCATGCGCTTTGATCTCATTCCCCAGTTCAACGGCTACCGCAGAGCAAAGCTTGTCCATGTTTTCAAAAATATGCTGCCTTTGCTGCTCCTTGGATAACACAAATACCTTTGATTTAAGCAGTCGCATGAAGAAGCGTAATTCACTTTTGACAAATTCCACTTCGCTCAGCCACTCCCTGCTTTCAGAATGAAGCACATCAAGTCCTCCTTCAAGGAGATAAGCTGACTTCGGGCTTGTTAATGTTTCCATGATCAAAATTTTTGTCAAAAAAATGAAAGAAGCCCGTGGCAAACAATGATTAAAATCACTTTATTTTATCAGGCTTTCCGTGTTTTAAAAATCATGGTTTCTTTATTTTTGAAACAAAATCTTGAGTATGAAAACAGATACAAAACAAGCAGCGGTTTGGCTGGATCATTCCACAGCCCACATTATCGGATTCGAGAATGGGGAAAGTTTTTTAATTGAAACGATCGAATCACCTTATGACCGCAAACCGAGAGTAGAAGGTGAAGGCAGCGATGTCACAAGGTTCGGTAATGCCTATGTATCCAACAACGAAGACCGAAAGCACAACCGACTGCAAAACGAATTGGATGCTTACTTTAAAGAACTGGAAGGTAAACTGAAAGATTATACAGAGATACTTCTGTACGGTCCAACCAATGCTAAAGATCAGTTGCGCAACAGGCTATCAGAAAACAAAGCGTTTGCTGACAGGAGCATCGCGGTGGAAAGCGTAGGCACGCTTACCCAAAATCAGATCATGGCATTTGTGAGAGATTTTTACAATGGTAAGGCTGTTAGCCGTTAAATCGCTCTCATCGCACGAAACGACTTGGTAATTTTTTTAGGAGAATATTTCATTTTTCCGAATGCTAACCTGCCATGGTAAGGAAAGGCCTGCTTATAACAAAAGCTTCCGGCAAGATCGTACCCTTCGATGAGGCAAAGCTGATGCGCTCCCTGAAGCGTTCAGGCGCAAGTGATGAAGCTGCAAACTCAGTTATCGAGGAAATAGAGAACCGCCTGTACGAAGGCATATCAACAAAAAAAATATACCAGCAGGCGTTTCGCCTGTTAAAGAAATTTTCCGGGGCCTCGGCAGCCAGATATAAGTTAAAGAAGGCAATCATCGAATTAGGTCCGTCCGGATATCCGTTTGAGCAGTTTGTAGCGGAGATCTTGAAATCCCAGGGGTATGGTGTGAAAGTAGGGCAGGTGGTTGAGGGATTCTGTGTCAATCATGAAGTGGATGTGATTGCGGAAAAAGATGATAAGCGCTTCATGATCGAATGCAAGTTTCACAATAAGCAAGCCTATTTTTCAGATGTAAAGGTTTCGCTTTACATTGATTCCCGCTTTCGTGATGTAGTGAAAAAATGGAAGATTCAGGATGGAGCGGAAAATAAATTTCACCAGGGATGGATCGTGACCAACACTCGCTTTTCGGAAGACGGAATGAAGTACGGCACATGTGCCGGCTTGCATCTCGTGGGCTGGGATCATCCCTCAAAGGGAAGCCTCAAGGACTGGATTGATGAATCAGGATTGCATCCGGTGACCTGCATGACTACTCTCAACAAGCGCGAGAAGCAATTACTCCTTGAACAAAAAATTGTATTGAGCAAGGACATCCCCCGGAATCAGGATATCCTGAAAAAAATCGGATTAACACCGGAACGGATCAATAAAGCCGTAACTGAGGCGCAGCAGCTTTGCCGCCTGCCCATGAAATAAAAATGAATCAGGAAAATCGTTTAGATGCTTAATTCAGGCATAAAGACACTTAAGTCATTTAACCATTACCTGCAAACTCTTGTCGAGGGAAAGCTGTGGCTTAAGGTCGTTCTTTCCATGATTGCAGGTGCACTCGCGGGAGTTGCGATCAAATACGCCATTGGTGATCAATATCCGGCAGCAGTTGAAACTGCCGGAAACTGGCTTGCCCTCCCGGGACAGTTATTCCTCAAGCTTGTCCAGATGATCAGGATACCGCTGATCTTTTCCTCCATCATGACCGGCATAGCAAGCAATGATCCTGAAAAGCTGAAAAAGATCGGGGGACGCGTATTCGTGTACTTCATTTTAACAACGTGTGTCTCCATTGCCATCGGCACTTCGCTGACCATGATCATCAAACCGGGAAATTCTCTCCATCAGCAGATGGTAGAACAACACGAGACTGTCAGCCGGGATGTTTCAGCAGATGAACAATCAGGTTCATCATGGCGGGATATTCCGAAAGCTATTACCGACCTGCTTCCCGAAAATCCGCTGTCATCAATGGTTTCAGGGGAGATGCTGCCGATCGTCATCTTCTGTATCATCATCGGCATTGCAGTGCTTTCCCTGCCTCCGCAAACTTTGAAACCCGTCATGACCATACTCAGCGCCATCCAGGAGATCTGCATGACGGTGGTAAAATGGGCGATGAAGCTCGTGCCCGTAGCCGTGTTCGGGTTGATGGCACAGCTGGCATCTTCCATCGGCCTGGATTCAATAAGGAGTGTCGGGCTGTATGTCGGAGTGGTGCTGCTCGGACTTTTCATACTTCTCATCTTTTATATGCTCATCGTGTTTTTCCTTGGCAGGTCAAACCCGTTTGTATTTCTTCAGAAGATCAGAAGCGTTCAGCTGCTTGCTTTCTCCACCACCAGCTCTGCTGCGGTGATGCCGCTCACGCTCAAGACTGCCGAAGATGAATTGAAAATAAATCC
>CAYOYI010000365.1:0-3501 GCA_964408105.1 uncultured Chitinophagaceae bacterium
TGCAGGTGTAAGGATGATGTGGTATCCGCGGAAAGCAGCGATAAGAGCAGGTAACGTTGCAGGCACCAATTGGGATGACGCAAACATCGCGAACTGGTCGGTAGCAATGGGAAATGATACGAAAGCAAACGGCACCTGCGCTGTGGCTATGGGTGAAGCTGCGGTTGCCCAGGGAGCGATCTCTACTGCATTCGGCCAAAACACCAACGCACTAGGCGATCAGTCAACCGCTTTGGGAAGCAATACCAACGCTTTGGGAACAAAGTCAACATCAATGGGATGGAATACTACCGCAGCCGGAAGCCAGTCGCTTGCAATGGGCAATCAAACCATAGCTGCCGGAGAGAATTCATTCGCGCAGGGCTATCGCACCACTGCCGCAGGATTGAATTCGGTGACGCTTGGCAACCAGGTTTCCACCAACAACTTTGCAGGTACTTTCATGTTCGGTGATAACTTCAGAACCACTTTGCAAAATGCAGGTGGCGCAAACCAATTTATCGTGCGGGCAAGCGGTGGAGTTTATTTTTATGTTGATAGCGCATTAACCGATGGGCAAGTTCTATTAGCTGGCGCTGGCAGCTGGGCTATGGTTTCCGACCGGAATAAAAAAGAAAACTTCATGCCGGTTAACGGAGAAGATATTCTTAGTAAAATATCAGACTTTGAATTAACCACCTGGAATTATAAAGGCTATGACCCGAAGCTGCATCGCCACCATGGGCCGATGGCTCAAGATTTTTATGCAGCATTCGGTAATGATGGCATTGGAACCATCGGAAATGACACCACCATCTCCACAGGGGACTTGATGGGCGTAAGTTTTGCTGCCATTCAGGCGCTCGAAAAAAGAACCGCACTGCAATCTGAATATATCGGGAAGCTACAAGCCGAAAACCTTGAGCTAAGAGAACGCCTGACCGCTATAGAAAGTCAACTGAACGCGGAATCAAAGCTTAGCGGTCAGCGATAAATTTTCTAATTTCACTCATAAAAATTTTTAATTCCATGAAAAAGTTATTGGCGCCAATAGCTCTGCTCCTGATCTTAGGATTTTCAGCCTGTGACGAATGCTATGAGTGCTATGATCCGTCAAGGAATCTCGTTGTGAGCGAGTGTTGTAAAAGCAGCGGCATTCGCAGCAGCGAAGATTGTTACAGCACGGAAAACAATTGTCAAAACATCAACGGCATCTGGAGAAAGGTTGACTGAGCCGATTGGTTTTTCCGATATCTCACTTTCACTGATTTAGCTTAACTCCCGGGGCGGAGTTATTTAATGAAAAATCTGCAACCGTTTTTACTCAACTCATTTATTTGCTTCTTCCTTTTCTCATGCACGAATGCCCAAAACAAACAACACATGAATCAAGACCACCCCTTCACCAACCATCTCGTCAACGAAAGCAGCCCCTACCTTTTGCAGCATTCGCACAACCCGGTGCAATGGTATCCGTGGGGAAATGAAGCCCTTGAGAAAGCGAAGCGTGAAAATAAACTGCTCATCATCAGCATCGGCTATGCCGCTTGTCACTGGTGCCATGTGATGGAGCATGAATCATTTGAAGATACAGCGGTCGCCAAAGTGATGAACAACCTGTTTGTTTCTATCAAAGTTGACCGCGAGGAGCGACCGGATATTGACCAGATATACATGCAGGCCTGCCAACTGATCAGCGGCAGAGGCGGCTGGCCCCTCAATGCCATAGCACTTCCTGACGGAAGCCCTATCTATGCAGGCACTTACTTTCCCAAACAGCAATGGGTGTGCGTGCTGCAGCAGGTGCATAATTTTTATTCCGGTGATCCTCAGAAAGCCGAAGAATATGCTGCCCAATTAAAAGAGGGTATCAACAACCTTGAAACGCTGACGATAAAAGCCCCTGAACAGCTAATCATAAAAAAAGACCTCGATACCGCTTTTCAAAATCTTATCAATACTCAGGACTTCCGCAAAGGGGGCAGATCGGGCGCACCGAAATTCCCCATGCCGGTGAATTATGAATTCCTGCTCACGTATTATCATCTCTTCAAAAAAGATGATGCAAGAAAGGCTGTTGAGATCACGCTCGATAATATCGCCAATGGCGGCATTTATGATCACATCGGAGGAGGATTCGCGCGTTATTCCGTTGATGGCGACTGGCACGTGCCGCACTTTGAAAAGATGCTTTATGATAACGGGCAGTTGGTGAGCCTCTATTCATCGGCTTACCAGCTCACGAAAAATCCGCTGTACAAAAAAGCCATTTACGAAACGCTCGAATGGGTGAAGCGCGAAATGACCTCAAAAGAAAACGGATTTTATTCATCGCTCGATGCCGACAGCGAAGGCGAGGAAGGAAAATTTTACGTGTGGACGGCTGAGGAAATAAAAAATATCCTTAGCAATGATGCGGAGATATTCATGGATTATTATGACATCACCGCCAGCGGCAACTGGGAGCATGGCGTGAACGTGCTGCGCAGAAAAGAAGATGAAAAAAAAATAGCGGAGAAGCATAAGCTGACCGTGAAGGAATTGCAAAATAAGATCGCTCCGCTGAAAGAAAAAATTTTCAATGAGCGGGAGAAGCGCATCCGTCCCGGGCTGGATGACAAGATACTTACTTCATGGAACGCGCTTATGCTGAAAGGCTATGCGGATGCCTATCGTGTTTTTGCAGAAAAGGAATTTCTCGATGCTGCCATCAGCAATGCCAATTTCATTCTTTCGAAAGCCGCATCCGGAGATAAGCTGTTCAGGAATTACAAGAACGGCAAAGCCACCATTGATGCGTTCCTCGATGATTACGCGCTTGCCATTGATGCCTTTATCGCTTTGTATGAAGCCACCTTTGATGAGCAATGGCTCACCAAAGCAGGCGACTGGGCTAAATACGTGACCGCTCATTTTCATGATGAAAGGAGCGGAATGTTTTTCTACACCTCCGATGAGCATGAGGAACTCATCGCCCGCAAAATGGAGCTGAGCGATAACGTGATCCCCGCTTCCAACTCCGTGATGGCGAAAAATCTTTACACGCTTGGGCAGTTGCTTTACAATGATGATTATATCAAAATGGCCTCGCAGATGTTTAGCAACATGAAGAATGATGCGTTGGAACACACCTCCTTCTATGCCAACTGGGCCTTGCTGGGCTGCTGGATGCTGGATGAGCCTTATGAGATAGCCATTGTGGGTGATGTAGCAGGCAAGCTGAAAAAGGAATTTGAAAACCATTTTCTCCCCAACGTATTTTTTCTCGGAGGAAAAACGGAAGGCTCACTGCCATTGCTGCAAAACAAATTAGTGGAAGGCCAAACCACCATCTACGTGTGCCGCCAGAAAACCTGCAAGATGCCGGTGACCACTGTTGAGGCAGCGCTAAAGCTGATGGATTAGTATCATATATAAATGGGAAACAAAAAAAATGACATTTGATAAACGGATAAATCACATAACTTTTGACCATTGGAAATGTCATTTTATAAATGTATGTTGGAACTTAAAGTTTAATAG
>CAYOYI010000365.1:3511-4524 GCA_964408105.1 uncultured Chitinophagaceae bacterium
CCATGTCCGCTTTTCTTTGCCTGCCAGAAACGTTGTGGTCAACCTAAATGAATATTCAACCACTTATCGAACACTTCGCAACCTATCTGCCTCTTAGCCAAGAAGAAATAGAGGAGGTTAAGAATCGGTTTCATGAGAAACGAGTAAGAAGAAGGCAGTCTATTTTACAAGAAGGCGAGATTTGCAAGCAATATACTTTTGTTGTTGAGGGGTGTCTTAAAATGTACAAAGTTGATGGACAAGGGAAGGAGCACAATTTGCAATTTGCTGTTGAAAATGAA
This sequence comes from uncultured Chitinophagaceae bacterium, assembly GCA_964408105.1. GTDB lineage: Bacteria > Bacteroidota > Bacteroidia > Chitinophagales > CAIOSU01 > BPHB01. The sequence goes on from CAYOYI010000365.1 coordinate 3,793, forward strand.
TGGATAGCGGATATTGGTAGTTTTCACGCTGAAAAGCCAAGTGAACTTTACATAGAAGCACTTGAACAGTCAATTATTCTTCAAATTGATAAGCCCGACCTGTTATACTTCTACACCAGCTATCCAAAGTTTAACAGAAACTTTCGTGTCTTAATTGAAAACGCATTTGTGGATCTTCAAAAAAGGGTACTCCATAATATCAGCTCAACAGCAGAAGAAAGATACCTCGATTTCCTGGAAAACTCCCCTGAACTATTCAATCGCATCTCTAACATCCAAATCGCATCTTACATCGGTGTAACCCCGGAATTCCTAAGTAAGATCAGGAAAGGCGTAACTCTGAAGTAACCTAATTCTTAATATAGATTAAGGTTGTTTCTTAATCTACCTTATTGGCAAGCCAACCGGCTTCACTTCATCTTTGTGTAAACAAAAAACGAAATGAAAAACTTAACAATTGCATTATTGATGGCGACAACACTTGTTGCCTTCGGTGAAAACAAAAATGAATTATATAACTCAAAAACTGAAACAATGGAAAAACAAGGCAAACAACAAATTGAGACATTATTAAACACTTACAAAAAATCCCTTAACACTTCCGATGCAGAACTATCTACCAGCCTATATGCCAAGGATGGAATGTTCATGCCCTCAGAGGCTCCTACCGCTACTGGAACCGAAAAAATAAAAGGAGCTTATGAGTATGTGTTCTCTCAAATTCAACTAAAC
>CAYOYI010000366.1:0-4507 GCA_964408105.1 uncultured Chitinophagaceae bacterium
CCATCAGGTTTGCAGCGATTCCGACAACTGGAGGTTCCACTCCGATTTATACATGGAAAGTAAACAATGTGACATGTCAGTCCGGTGCGGCCAACACCTTTAACATTGCCATTTTAACAACAGGAGATGTTGTGACTTGTCAAATGCAATCAAGCCTTTCCTGCGCAACAAACAATCCCGCACAATCCAATTCGATAAATATCCAGATCCCGTCATCAGTTGCGCCTGCCGTTAGCATCAGTGCAAATAACAACAACGTATGCCAGGGATCGATTGTGATTTTCACCGCAACACCAACCAATGGAGGCAGCAGTCCCACTTACACGTGGAGAGTGAATGGTGCAATTACTCAAACCGGTGCAGGTAATCAATTTGCCTCTGCATCACTTTCCAATAATGATACTGTAAATGTAGAAATGGCTAGCAGCCTTTCTTGTGCAAGTCCAACTACCGCACTTTCTAATACAATAACCATGATCATTGCTTCGGCATTGACGCCTGATGTGAGCATTATTGCAAGCGCAATTGACATTTGCGCTGGAGATAATGTAACCTTCACGGCAACTCCCATTAATAGCGGTGCAACACCTTCTTTCCAATGGAAAGTGAACGGCTTCAATGCAGGAACAAATTCCGACACATTCAGCACAACTGCGCTTAATAATAACGATCAGGTAAATGTAGAAATGACCAGCAGTTTGACTTGCGCCAATCCAACAACTGCAACTTCAAACACTATTAACATGACGGTGGCTCCATCATCAGCCGCATCGGTCAGCATTAGTGCAAGTTCTTTGAGTGTTTGCGCTGGAGATAATGTGACCTTTACTGCCACTCCGGTAAATGGCGGTTCATCTCCCGCTTACCAATGGAAAGTAAATGGAGTGAATGCAGGAGCAAATTCCAACACATTCAGCACTGCAACGCTCAACAACAACGATTCCGTCAGTGTGATGATGACGAGTAATGCCCTGTGCGCTTCACCATTAGTTGCTTCTTCTAACGGAATCGCTGTTACCGTTTCTCCTAAAGTAACGCCCGCAGTTAGCATCAGCGCAAGCGACACTGTAATTTGTGCGGGGCAAACCGTAATCTTCACAGCATCTCCCGTCAACGGTGGGCCACAGCCATTCTATCAATGGAAAGTAAATAGCGTGAATGCAGGAGCAAACTCAAGCACTTACACCAGCTCAACACTTAACGACAATGATGAAGTGAGCGTAGTGATGACCAGCAACGCTGCGTGTGCTGATCCGGCTACCGCCACTTCCAATACCATCACCATTTCAACATCAGGTTCATTAACAGTGAACCGGCAGGCTGTGATCTGTGATGGCGATAGTTTATTTGTTGGAGGTATGTGGCAAAATACAGGTGGAACTTACCGGGATACTTTCACTACGTCCGGATGCGACAGCATTGTCGTTACGCAATTGGTAGTGGTTCAAACGCTGACTTCAGCGCGTGCCGTTCAGGTCTGCACCGGTGATAGTTTCTTTGTCGGTGGTGCATGGCAAATTACTTCAGGAATTTATTATGACACGCTGGTTGCTTCTGGCGGATGCGACAGCGTTGTTATCACCGATCTGACGATTTCTCAATCTATCACCACAAGTTCGCAGGCAGTTATTTGTGCGGGCGACAGCATTTTTGTTGGCGGTGGATGGCAAACAACTTCAGGAATTTATTTCGATACAACTACGCTTTCCGGTGGATGTGACAGCGTAAACGTAACTGTACTCAATGTAATTCAGGCTCCTGTTAATAATCGAACCGTTAACCTCTGCCAGGGAGATAGCATTTTCGTTGGTGGTGCCTTTCAAAAATCTGCAGGTATTTACTCTGACACTTTTTCAATCGGTGGATGTGACAGTGTTGTGAACACAACCATTGTTGTGCTGCCAGTGCGTTCAACTTCACGTCAGATCACCATTTGCGACCAGGATAGCATTTTTGCCGGTGGAGCTTTTCAAAGTACTTCCGGTATCTATCGTGATACTTTAGTTGGAGTAAATGGATGTGATAGTGTCATCACCACAAACCTTACGGTGGTGAGTTCATTCTTCACAAGCATCTCTCCAGGAATTTGTATCGGTGACAGTTTCTTTGCTGGTGGAGCCTATCAAAATACATCGGGAGTTTATTATGACACGCTAACCACTTCTGCCGGTTGCGATAGCATCGTTGAAACCAATCTTTCGGTTGTTTCATTCTTTTTTGTAAGTGTTGCGGAAAACATTTGTGCGGGCGAATTCTTCTTCGTTGGTGGCGCAAACCAAACCACTTCAGGATTTTACTACGACACGCTGACTGCAACAGGCGGTTGTGACAGCATTGTAGAAACACAACTGATCGTTAACCCCTTGCCTGCTGTGAATTTCACCGGCTTGAGTTCAAATTACTGCACTGCTGACCCGCCTGTAACGCTGATCGGCACTCCTCCGGGCGGAACGTTCCAGGGTACGGGAATGATTGGTGATACATTCACTCCATCAATTGTTCCGGTTGGTGGGCCGTTTACTGTGAGATACACTTTTACCGATTCACTGGGGTGCAGCAATTCCTTCACGAGACAGTTCTCTATGTCTTTAAGCCCGTCCGCAACTTTCACCGGACTTGATGTTGAGTATTGCATTGACCATCCAGCGGTGACGATGACTCCGAGTTCACCTGCCGGAGTATTCACCGGTCCGGGAGTGAGCCGCAGCACTTTTGTTCCATACTTTGCAGGCCCCGGAATTCATCACATCATTCTTACTATCCCTGCGCAAAACGGATGTGATGCCACCAGTACGCAGGCAGTTATCGTGCATCCGCTTCCGGTAGTCAGCATTAACAACTTAGCTTTCTCTTACTGTACAAATGATCCCGTGGTGAATGTAACGACCACTCCGGCATCAGGCGGATTGCTCGAAGGACTTGGAATAAACGGTAATCAGTTTGATCCTGCCGGAACCGGTTACGATGGATTTACTGTGGTCACCTTCACCTATACAGATTCAAATCAATGCACAAATCGCGTTTATCATCCGGTTTATATTTTCCGCGCTGCCAATGGCGTATTCGCAGGCGTGAAAGAAGATTACTGCGTTGATGACCTTCCGGTGATATTGAATGCTTTCCCGCTTGGCGGTGCATTTGCAGGGCCCGGAGTAAACGGAAATATTTTCTTCCCTGATTCAGCTGGAGCCGGACAGCATCAGCTGGTGTATTCTGTTTCGGATAACAATTCATGCCTGTTGAATGTCATTCAAAACATCGAAGTACACAGTCTGCCCGTGCTTTCTATAAATAACCTCGATGCGGAATATTGTCAGAATGCTCCGATTGTTTTCCTGGAAGCAACTCCTTCGGGTGGAATTTTTACCGGACCCGGAATCAACTTCAATGTCTTCAATCCGCTGGATGCTCCCGTAGGCGGGCCTTATCCGGTTTCGTATGAATACACTGATGCTTACGGATGTTACAACATCACTACGCAAGATGTCACCATAAACAGTTATCCGGTAATTCAGATTTCCGGCTTGAGCAGCTACTACTCAGTTTATGATGAGCCTGTGACCATGACAGGCACTCCGACTGGAGGTGTGTTTACGGGCGCTGGTGTTACCGGAAACGTTTTTGATCCGGGTACGGCTGGCATCGGCACTCATATCATTATATATCATTACTCCGACCCAAAAGGTTGTGAAGACAAGCAGAAATTTACGGTGAATGTCGGGCTGACAGGCTTGCCGTTACTGGCTGCCGCTGATGTGAGTATTTATCCGAATCCGTTCAACAGCGATATCAATATTCAGGTGACAATTCCAAAATCAGCGGAGATAAAAGTTTCATTGAGGGACGTAATTGGCAAGACCTTGTTGGAGAATAGTTTTCCTGCAATGAAGGGTGAAAACAATTTTACCATTAAGCCCGGCTCGATCAGTAGTGGCATTTATATTTTGGAACTGCACTCGGAGAATTCAACCTACCAGGAGAGGCTGATACGCATGAATTGATCCTTTCCAGGGATTTTGCACCCTTTTTTGTCCGACTTTTTGGACGAGCGTTGCGCAATATGTGCCAATGCTCTTATATGAACTGCATAAAGAGTTGGAATTTTTGTACTTAAATAAAGTATCATGAAATCTTCTGCCTGTATTTTATGTTTCGCTATCTTTTCATCACTACACCCTGCTTTCGCCCAGGTAGCAGGCGACACAACCGTCTGCACAGGTGACATTGAAACCTATTATGTGCCTTTCATAAGCGGGGCGGGATACTCATGGAGCATTACCGGGGGAACGCCAATGAGCGCTTTGAATGCCGATAGCCTCGTGATTCAATGGGGCCCAGCGGGAACGGGAACCATTATCGTTACTCAAATCAATCCAACTTTTTTTCACACGCTTACGGTTACCATTCACCCTAAACCAACTCCGCAAATCACCCACGCACCTTATCCCACGTGCCCTTTAGATACCACGCAAGGCACAGGGCAGCCCGACCGCAAGGATGGGTGCGA
>CAYOYI010000367.1:0-4503 GCA_964408105.1 uncultured Chitinophagaceae bacterium
TTTGCGCATACAAATAAAACCGGGTCATTTGTGAACTGAGGCGAACTGTTACATGGAAAATCCAGATTGTTCAGATTGGCTTCAACATACATGTAGGAGTTTCCAGGAGCGCTCAGGTTAGTGATGGCATTATTACGGCAACAATCGGTGGTGCTGAATATCCAGTCACGGCAGGCTGGAAGATTCACCGTATTTCTGTAAACCCATTTCTGAATACCAGGCTGACTGCCGCCTGAACAGGTCGATGGATTATTGGAACACGGGGTGGTGATTTCATAAGGTGTTCCGGCAACGCGGAACAAGGTTATCGAACTGCTGATGCCGCAACTTGCCGACCGGTAACTTAAAGTGGCTGAACTGGGAGCATTCACTCCGCTGCAATCGCGGTAAAAGGAGTAAGTGATCTCGTATGTGTTACCCCCTAAACAACGATAGGTCAGGTCGCCTCCCGACATATGTGTTGCAAATGCAATGGTTGAAAAAGACAGCATGACTATCCCCGTCAAAAAGACTTTAAGTTGATTCATGACTCTGAAAGTTGGTTTAATGTTTGGTTGATTCTTATCGTAACTCTAATGTAAAAATACCGGGCACAATATACGCACCCAACTTGGCAAGATATAGCACCACTGAGAGCTATGCTACGAAATTGTTGGAAACTAATTATTTATTAACAGCCCTGAAATGCAAGAACATCAAGGTTTCCTAAAAGAACTGGAGGATAGTTTTAAACAATGCTATTGCGCCAACTTATGCTCGGTCACTTCAGGCAGGCCGTTTTTGTAGATGATTGTTTGCGTAGAATCTCCTTGCCTGTTAAAGCGCTTTTCAATAGCACTCTCAAAACCGTTTTCATATTTTCCTTCAGCCATAAGTTGGCCATCATCGAAGTAGTATTTCCACTGGCCATCTTTCTGCCCGTTTTTAAAAGCCCCCTCTGAATCTACCTGCCCGTTTTCATAATAACTTTTGTAAGCACCATTTTCAGTGTTATTCTCATACTCCACCTCCTCCTTAACTTTTCCGCTTTCAAAGTAAAACTTCCAGAGTCCACCCATTGCACCACTTATATATTGACCCTGCTGCCTGATGTTGCCATTCTCAAAATAACCGGTGTATGGGCCTTCGTAGCTATCGTTCAGGTACGTTTCCTCAATCTCCGGCTTCCCGTCTGGAAAATAAATTGTTCGCTTACCATTCAGTTTGCCTTGCTTATACTCAACTTCTTCTTTTTTCAACCCGGATTCATCGTAATAAATTGATTTCCCGTCCAGGTTTCCCTCATAATAATTTTTTTCCTCCATCAGTTTTCCATCACGATAGAACTGCTTGTAAACACCTTCCCTTACTTCAGGATTTGTCTGAGTGACAAAATATTCTTCCTTAAGAACCGACTTACTCTCATCATACCAGGTCAGTATTTTTGTTCTACTCTTGCCACATCCCACCAACAAAGCAATCATTAATAAACTACCCAGTGCAAAATTTAATTTGCAACCACAAACAACAAACGACAACCTACAAACTAATTCCGTTTTCATTATTGAACTCATTTTGAGATTTTTACAACAAATTTATCGGAGATAATGATTGAAGAATACAGAAAGCTGATTGATAACGCCTGGGACGACCGGAAATTGCTAACGTTTAAAGATGTGCAAACAGCCATCCGCGAAGTAGTTGACCTGCTCGACCGGGGCGAAATTAGAATTGCCGAGCCTGACGGTAACGACTGGAAGGTGAATGAATGGATAAAGAAAGCAGTCATACTTTATTTCCCGATCCAGGAAATGACGGTTACGGAGATTGGACCGTTTGAATTTCACGACAAGATAAAGCTGAAAAGCAATTACAAAGAGCTTGGCGTTCGCGTAGTACCCCATGCCATCGCCCGATACGGTTCTTTTGTTGCCCGAGGCGTCATCATGATGCCTTCTTATGTGAATATCGGAGCTTACGTTGACCAAAACACAATGGTGGACACCTGGGCGACTGTCGGCTCATGCGCTCAGATCGGAAGGAATGTTCACTTGAGTGGTGGAGTTGGAATCGGGGGAGTGCTTGAGCCTCCTCAGGCCTCACCGGTTATCATTGAAGATAATTGCTTTATCGGCTCGCGATGCATCGTGGTAGAAGGTGTTCGGGTTAAACGCGAAGCAGTGCTTGGAGCAAATGTGGTACTTACATCCTCAACTAAAATTATTGATGTGAGCGGCAACGAACCAAAGGAATACAAAATGGAAATCCCGGAGCGGTCGGTGGTAATCCCCGGCAGCTATACAAAAGATTTTCCTGCCGGAAAATATAATGTACCATGTGCGCTGATCATTGGTAAAAGAAAAAAGTCAACCGATATGAAAACGTCATTGAATGACGCTTTACGAGAATACCAGGTTGCGGTGTGATTATTTTAGAGTACAGTTGTAACCCAAATCTTCCAGATCATCCACTAAAGCGTCCACTTCATTACCTTCTCCGCACACTTCCTGCGAATTTCCAGTCACACCGCCACAACTGACAAAGTCACCGGAACCGGAATACGCAGCCTGTATTCCGGTAACATAAGCATCTGCGGCCACCTGCGTTCCGCAAAAAGTATTTTCATAAATCACCGGGCCGTAATAATTGTCGTAAACGGTGCACTTCTTGCAGACCTGGGAACAATCAAAGCATGTTTCATCCTTGCACGAAGACAAAACTGCTATGATTATTAAGAAGCACAGGAAAGCATTTTTCATAAAATTAGATTTATCATAAAAGTAAAAGTTTTTGCAAAAACCACAAACACTTTATTTCTTTAAAATTGATACAGATTTGACAGAATTCCGCTACAAATCATTCCTAATTTTGCGCTCAAATCGCCAATTCTGACTGCAGAACTTATTCATAAAATCCAACCATTAGAGCGCGTCATCCTTGATGCCGTGAGCGAAGTTTCTGCAGAAACCGGTGTTGACAGCTATGCCGTTGGGGGCTATGTCCGCGATATTTTTCTCAATCGGCCCACGCAAGACATTGATATCGTTTGTATTGGCAGCGGGATTGATTTCGCAAAAAAAGTTGCAAAGAAATTTTCTCCTGTTCCCAGGGTGGCGGTGTTTAAGAATTTCGGAACGGCTATGTTCAAATTAGATGAACTGGAAGTGGAATTCGTTGGCGCACGGAAAGAATCATATAATCGCAATTCAAGGAAACCGATAGTTGAGGACGGCACTTTGCAGGATGACCAAAACCGCAGGGATTTCACCATCAATGCGCTTGCAATCAGCCTGAAGAAAGAAAACTACGGAGAACTGCTCGACCCATTTGGCGGCATTGCCCATTTAGAACAGAAGATACTCAAAACTCCCCTCGACCCTGACATCACTTTCTCCGATGATCCGCTCAGGATGATGCGCGCTATTCGTTTTGCAAATCAGTTAGGCTTTAGAATCGAATCTGCCACACTTCATGCTATCAAAAGGAATGCGGCAAGGATTGAGATCATTTCCATGGAGCGTATCAGTGAAGAGCTGAACAAGATTCTCATGACTGAAACTCCATCTATCGGTTTCAAGCTGCTTTTCGAAACAGGCTTGTTGAAGCTGATCTTTCCGGAGATGGTTGAATTGCAGGGCGCACAGCATATTGATGGCCGCGGGCATAAAGATAATTTTTACCACACGCTTCAGGTACTTGATAATCTTTGCCAAACGAGTGACGACATTTGGCTGCGCTGGGCTGCAGTCCTGCATGACATTGGCAAACCGGCAACAAAACGTTTTGACAAAACTCACGGCTGGACATTTCACGGACATGAAGTAGTCGGTGCAAGAATGGTTTCTTATATCTTCCGCAAGCTGAAACTGCCGCTGAATGAAAAGATGAAATATGTTGAGAAGATGGTAAGGCTGCATTTGCGACCGATTGGTTTGAATAAAGAGGACATTACAGACTCTGCGATAAGAAGGTTGCTATTCGATGCCGGTGACGATATTGATGACCTGATGAAGCTGTGCAATGCCGACATCACTACCAAGAATCCCGAAAAGATGAAACGCTATCTCGCCAATTTCGAGATTGTAAGGCAAAAGCTGAAAGACATTGAGGAGAAGGATCGCATCCGCAACTGGCAGCCGCCTGTCAGCGGGGAAGAGATCATGAAGCATTTCAATTTGCAGCCATCAAAGCCTGTCGGTATCATCAAGGATGCAATCAAGGATGCCATACTCGATGGAGTGATCGGGAACAATCGTGAAGAAGCCTACGAGTTCATGATAAAAAAAGGAAGGGAACTTGGCCTTGAAAAATAATTTTTATTTTGTGAAAAGAATTGTCCTGAAATGAAGGTGATACATTTTGAAATACAGGTAGATGAGTTGGATGACGTAGTTCGTGAGATTGAGGCAAAACCTGCCCAAACCTTTAAAGACCTGAATGCAGCAATCAGGGAGGCATTTGGTATTAAAGGCGAAAGAGGCGCATCTTTTTTTACCAGCAACCGAAAATGGCAAAAACTGAACG
>CAYOYI010000368.1:0-4483 GCA_964408105.1 uncultured Chitinophagaceae bacterium
TTGAAATTAAAAACGCGATTAGCTGAAAAGTAAATGGCTAAGAGCAAAAACAGAATGTCTAATGAGATCAATGCCAGTTCAATGGCTGATATCGCATTTCTGCTCCTCATTTTCTTCCTGGTTACCACTACGATTGATGTTGACAAGGGTATTTTGAATAAATTGCCCCCGTGGGATGTTCCACCGGTTGAGACAGAAGCGAATCGCAGAAATGTGATGGTAGTATTGATTAATGCTCAGGACAGGTTGCTGGTTAACAACGAAAATGCAAGGGTGGGTGAGTTACGCAAAAAGGCAAAGGAATTTATTGATAACCGGGGAAGAAAGGCGAATATGTCGGACAGCCCGCAGGAAGCAGTGATTTCTCTGCAAAATGACAGGGGTACCTCCTACGATATGTACATCCAGGTGCAAAATGAATTGAAAGCAGCTTACCGTGAACTCAGAGATGACTTTGCGATGCAAAAATTCGGAAAACTTTATAAAGACTTGGGAAAGGATGCCGCACGCGAGGTCTCTAAGGAGTATCCCCTGAGATTATCGGAAGCTGAACCAAAAGCAATAGGAGAAGGATAATGTCAAAGTTCAAAAAAGGAAAAACAGGCCGGACTCCCACGATATCTACTGCTTCATTACCGGATATCATTTTCATTCTGCTGTTCTTCTTCATGGTGGTGACGGTATTGCGTGAAGTTGAACTAAAGGTAAGAAATCGCCTGCCGCAGGCCACCGAGCTTACGAAGCTTGAGAGAAAATCGTTGGTCAGCTATATTTATATTGGTTCTCCAATACCGAAATATCAGGCTCAATTAGGAACAACTCCGCGTATTCAGCTCAATAACCAGTTTGCTACGGTTGACCAAATAGCGGACTTTGTTGAGAACGAGCGTACCAAGGTGGATGAGCGCCTTCAGCCTGCCATGACCTTTGCTTTACGTGTAGATAAACAGGCAAAAATGGGTATTGTTTCAGACGTGAAACAGGAGTTGCGCAAAACGAATGCCCTGAAGATCAACTATTCATCCGTACCGAAAGTAGAACGGTAAAAGTTTCCTGCAAACTATCTTACCGGAGATACGTATTATCCGTGTCTTGCTTTGAATCCTGAACAGTACACAGAGGCCTGTTGGCAGAACCTTCTGACAAAGCGGGCTCAATCAATAGAAAAAGGTATTAATTTTAAGCTTTATGCGGGTCAAGAATTATTACGCTGTTTTAGGACTGACTTCTGAAGCAAGCCAGGAGGAGATAAAGGCTGCATACCGAAAGCTTGTCAGGCAACACCATCCTGACCGAAACCGCGGCAACGAGGAGCGTTTCAAACTGATACAGGAAGCTTATGAAACATTGTGCGATGAAAAGAAGCGCGACAATTTTGACGCACAGTTAGCCTACGAAACATATATCTCCGATCCCATTGAGCTTGCAAAATTTTTAAAAGACCAAAAGAATAAACCCAAGAGGTACAAAGCCCCTGTAGCGGAAGAAGAAGAGCCGCAAAAGAAAATGGCTTTCAATTCCACGAGCGCTATAATAGGTTTGATCATACTGGCTGTGGCCGCTGCAAACGTTTTTATTATCAGGCTGGGCAGCCAGTCGGGTACCTTCACGGAGAAGGAAATTGACTACAGTAAATACGACTTGGGAATCACGGACCAGCGTTTAGCCGATGATTATCTTCAGAGGGCAATCAATTACTTCCGTGATAAGAACATTGAGTTTTCGCTGATGTATTTCAAGAAAGCTGCAGAGCTTTCACCCAATAATCCGGATATTTATTTCAACCGGGGGCTTTTGTATTATGTCACTAAGAATCATCAGGCAGCACTTGATGATATTAACAAAACGCTCAGGCTCAGTCCGTCTTACAAGAACGGACACTGGGTGCGTGCTAAAGTAAAGTATGACATGGATGATAATTCAGGAGCGATTGCAGATTTTACCGAGGCCATCAAACGTGATCCGGGCAATGATTCTCTTTATTTCAATCGCGGATTGGCCTATTACTACATTAATGATTTTGAATCTGCTATTCGCGATATTGATAAAGCTATCGAGCTGAATCCACGTCAGCCGCAATATTATTTCGACAGGGGCGATGCCAAAGAGATGGCTGGTGATGAAGATGGCACTTGCAGCGACTGGATGAAGGCCAAGGAAATGGGGTATGTCACCCCGGATTTTAGCAAGAAGCAGTGCCTTGATGTATCCACACCTCCCTCCTGATTTTTGTTATTTCAAATAGTTAATTCGTTCATTACCTTTGCGCACGGAAAAAGCGCGACAAGGAGTGAAGCTTATTGAAGTTACTACTGAAAAGCTGGGAGAGGAATTCATAACCTCCCCTGTCCCGTTATATAAAGACGATCCCAATTACATCCGTCCATTGGATGATGACATCCGAAAGGTATTTGACCCGGAGCGCAACAAATTTTTCAAGCATGGCACTGCAGCAAGATGGCTGCTGAAAGATGACTCCGGGAAAACTATTGGACGGGTAGCAGCTTTCATCAACGAAAGCAAAGCCTTCACCTATGAGCAGCCTACAGGGGGGATGGGTTTTTTCGATTGCATTAATGATAAGAAAGCTGCCTTCATGTTGTTCGACAAATGTAGGGAGTGGCTGCAATCAAAGGGGATGGAGGCTATGGATGGACCTATCAACTTTGGCGAGCGCAACGCATGGTGGGGTTTGCTGATTGATGGCTTCACAGAGCCAACTTACCAAATGAACTACAACCTTCCCTATTATAAAGATATGTTTGAAGCATACGGATTCAAGGTTTATTTCTATCAATACTCTTACGGCTTGGGAATGAATGAGCCCCGCCCGAAAAAGTATTACGAGAAATCTGAAAAACTGATGGAAAATCCTGATTACTGGTTTTGTCATCTCGATATGAATCGCATTGACAAATTCACGGAAGATTTCAGGACGATCTATAACAAGGCATTTAGCGGCAGGGCAGGGGTTAAGGAATTAAGTGTTGAACAGGCAACCAAGCTGATGAATGCCATGAGGCCGGTTGTTGTTGACTATCTTTTTTGGTTTGGCTACTACAAGGATGACCCGATTGCGATCTTCTTCATGTTGCCTGAATTGAATAAGCTGTTCAAGTATGTAAACGGGAATATGAACTGGCGGGGCAAGTTGAAATTCGCCTATCACCGTTGGAAGGGTACTTGCCGAAAGGTTTTTGGTTTTGTTTTTGGAGTTGTACCGGAACATCAGGGGAAAGGAGTTGAAGGGAGCATCGTGATTGCCGCCAATGCAGTTGTGCAACCTAAGCTCCGCTGGGATGATATTGAACTTACCTGGATCGCTGATTTCAATCCCAAGATGATGAAGGTTGCCGAGAACCTCGGCTCGAGAATTATCAAAACCCACGCTACCTATCGTAAGCTATTTGACGAAACTAAAGAGTTCAAAAGAGCGAAAGTGGAAGATTAAATTTTAATTGTCATAACTTGACAATTATGAAAGCAATCATCACCGGCTCCACTGGCATGATCGGTAAAGGCGTTTTACTTGAATGTCTTGATGATACAAGGGTTGACCAAGTACTCGTTGTCAATCGGAATCCTATTGGCATCATACATCAAAAACTTAATGAAGTTTTATTGAAGGATTTCATGAATCCAGCCGCGATCAAGGAAAATCTTAAAGGTTATGACGCTGTGTTCTTCTGTCTTGGTATTTCTGCACAGGGAATGAAGGAAGCAGACTATCGCAGAATCACTTACGACTACACCATCAACTTCGCTAAAGCTTTTAAAGAAGTGAATCCAGAAGGGACGTTTATCTATGTTTCAGGGCAAGGCACTGACAGTTCTGAAAAAGGACGCATGATGTGGGCGCGTGTGAAAGGAAAAACGGAGAATGATTTGTTATCTATGGGCTTTAGGCAGGCATATATGTTTCGTCCGGGTATCATTCGTCCTTTGCGCGGTATCCAGTCAAGGACAAACTGGTACAGCGTAATGTATAAGATCGTTAAACCGTTATGGCCGGCACTGATCGCCATTTTCGGAAACAACATCACAGATAGCACCAAGATTGGCAAAGCCATGATCAACGTGTCCATCAAAGGTTCAGATAAAAAGCATTTCGAAAATCCGGGTATCAATGCCCTTGCAGAGTGATGTAATTAAGCCGGATTCACACGATTAGTTCTGTTTGAAATCCAGCTTTAAATAGGTACTTTCAGGTCAACTGCCTAGAGTGGAAGAGCTGTTTAACATACTCCTTGGAATAGTTGTTTTTTTAATTTTCACATTTCCCTTTTGGATCACGTTCATTGTGATTTTTGTTATTTCCCCGTTCAATGAGCGCCTGATCTACCTTCGTTACAAATACCTGCCTTATGCCCATGATCCGCAGATGATACGAATTCTGGTCAGGCATTTTCATTATTACAATAATCTAAGTCATGAGAGCAGGCGAAGGTTTGAGCTTAGATTGTTGATCTTTTTGAAGAGCAAA
>CAYOYI010000369.1:0-4478 GCA_964408105.1 uncultured Chitinophagaceae bacterium
CTTCGATTGACACCTCGAGGACTTATTTTATTGATGGGCAACCCACGAATCAGGATTTTATAGCCATCAAGCTTGGAGATGTAAGCAATAGCTGGGATCCTTCAATTGCAAAGAGCGGTTCAGGGTCGCTTATCCCCCTGTTACAAATGGATTCCGTGTCTTTGTTGCCGGGTAGCCAGAGCCAGGTTGAAATTTCGGTTCGTGCATTCAATTTTCATGATTTGTTATCCTGCCAGGGAACTATAGTTTTTGACACTGCAGTGGTTACGTTAGACACGATAACGCAATTCGGCTTGCCTTCTATGAATGTCACAAATTTTGGTTTTACGGAAAAATCACTTGGTAAATTTCGCTATTCGTGGTATGACCAAAATATTGATGGTGTTACCATAGCTGATTCCGAGGCAATTTTTACTATGAGATTTAACTTGGTTGGTATGGCGGGTAAGAAATCAGTGCTGTCCTTCAGCAATGTTCCTTTGACACTTGAGGTGGTTGATAATGGTTTTAACATAGTAAACGCAGAATACGTAAATGGACTGGTTGAAATTATAGATACATCGGATACGACCTCCACTTTTATAAATACTATTGATGTTTTGGAAAATGTGAAGGTTGTTCCTAATCCTCACTCAGGAGTTTTCCGAGTTGAAATTCTGTCAGAAGTTGTAACTAAAATGGAATTGTCGGTGGTCAACTTGCTTGGACAAGCAATTCTCAAAGAACTTCCCGAAGAAATTTCAGGAAGCTACCACAAGAGTCTGGATATTTCCCAATACCCGGCTGGTGTTTATCTTCTGAAGGTAAGATTGAACGATAAGGAATATGCCATCCCAATGAAAAGCCGGCCTTAGCTGTCCTTACAGTTTAATAAATTTTTCTGTTCGATCACCGATTTTTATCCAGTAAACTCCGTTTGACAAGTTGTTTACCTCCAATTGAGATGATTGCTGGGATGGGATTGTTTGTTTTTCTACAATCTTTCCAAAGGAATTATAGATTTTTACTTCAATTAACTGAGTGTGATAAATAGGATTGAAAAATATTTTATCAGATGAAGGGTTGGGGTAGAACATATTTTGTTTTAGCTGGAGACTTTGGCTTATGCCTGTAACTTCATTGGAAAGCGTTATCTCATCTATGTAGAAATAAAGGCAATTGGTTGACAGATAACAGAAGCCGCTTTCACTGGACAGAAACCTGACTAATACGGTATCTGGCATAGTTGCATTGTTGTATTGAATTGTAACTTCAAATGGAGTATAGATAGAGGATGGCCCCAGTTTTATCTTCCCATATCCAACAGTATCTCTTTGTGATAACCCGCTATTATACTTGAGTAATGAAATTTCTGCAATTGCTGAATCGCTATCCCCGCCATTATCACCATATACGTATTTGTAATATCCAGTCATAGCTGAGGGACGAAAAGATATTGGTGTTCCGCCTTGCGAAGGGAACTCTGTATTTCCATTGGTTAATTCTCCCGGAAGGTAGTAGTACCAGTTCCAAACATAGGCTGCAGTTTGCCCGGAGTAAGCATCATCGGTAACTCCGGCACCAAATGCGCTTTGGGTCCAGGAATTTAGCAGGGTGTCAAACTCATTTTGAATCATCACAACAGATGTATCCTCAAAATTTCCATTAATGATTTCAATTTGTGCTGATGCCGCAACCACATTCAGCATAATGATTACCGGTATAAAATTTTTCATGTCTCTAGTTTTTGATTACTAAGGTAGCCTTGACATAATACAATTGTTCAGGACAAAAGCGCAATTCAATTGGACAAAAAAACTATTGATTAACAGCGTTGCGGTATTCTATCGGAGTGAGTCCGGTTTTCTTTTTAAAGAATCTTGTAAAATAAGCCGGGTCATCAAAATTCAGGTTAAAG
Organism: uncultured Chitinophagaceae bacterium; assembly: GCA_964408105.1. Taxonomy (GTDB): domain Bacteria; phylum Bacteroidota; class Bacteroidia; order Chitinophagales; family CAIOSU01; genus BPHB01. Next base: position 1,898 of record CAYOYI010000369.1, read on the forward strand.
CAGATCTCTTTTACACTTTTATCCGTGTAAACAAGCAATCTCTTGATCTCTGTAATCAGCTGATTTTGTATAAATGATTCTGTATTCTTTGAAAAATGTCTTTTGCAAAAAGAATTCAGGGCGCCTACAGTGATATTCAATTGTAAGGCGTAGTCCTTTGCACGCCAATGATCACTTAAATGTACTTTAATCAAGCTCTGGAATTTTTGCGATAAGGGATCGCTTTGCTTGACTTCTTTAACTCTATTTACCTTCCGGCTCAAATAGATTCTCTGTGCCTTTAGCAAAATCAGTTGAAGCAGCGATTGAATCGTTTCTCGCTTTCTTGTTTGCTGATCAAAATACTCTTGATGAATCCCGTTGAGAAGAAATTGCAAATTCCTGAACTCAGTAGTGTTTAAAGACAATGTAGGATAGGCACCAGACTTATAGAATTCAAAATTTTCCAGTTCATAGCCCGAAGGAAGAAAGCTTTCCGTGAACAAAAGGCTATAGCCCTCACTGGTTTTTGTCCTTTTTACTTCATGAACCTGGTTAGCTGCTACAAAATGCAGCGATCGCGACTTTATTCCATAGGTGTTAAAATCAATTTCGTGAAGGCCTCCTCCTTTCAAAAACACCAATATCTCATAATAGCCGTGGCGATGTGGCTTAGAGAAGTTATATTTTGAAACTTCCTTTCGCCACGGAAGCACTTCAAAATCGGGAAGACCGGTTTTTTTACCGAGGTTATGAACTGGAATGTCCATTAGAATAACTTCCATTAAATTGAAACCAAAAATAAGGAAGCCTGACAATTGGTTTAATTAACTTGTAATTCATTGGCAAATTAATTCCGAAAACATTAGCCCGTCCAAAGATTTACTTCAACGCGTTGCATCAAATGATTCGTCTGCTTTTGAGGAATTGTATGTCTTATATCATTTAAAGGTTTTCAATACGAGTATCAGCTATCTGCAAAACCATCACGATGCGGAGGAGGTGACGCAGGATGTGTTTGTGGAGATTCATCGTTCCGCCTCGAAATTTGAAGGGAAGTCAAGCGAAAGTACGTGGATATATCAGATCACCATCAGTAAATGCCTTGACTTCATTCGTTATAAGAAAAGGAAAAAGAGATTTGCAATTATCCAACGCCTGTTTAACCCTGATTCTGATGAACCTGCTATGGAACTGCCGGATTTTAATCATCCCGGAGTTCAGGCAGAAAAGAAGGAAAATGCCAGAATACTGTTTAAATGCATCCAACTGTTACCTGATACCCAAAAGACAGCCTTTATCCTGAGCTATGTTGAGGAGCTGCCAAGGCAGGAGGTGGCGGACATTATGAAAGTTTCGTTAAAAAGCGTTGAGTCCTTGTTGCAGCGGGCCAAGGCGTCTTTAAGGAGGCAATTAGAGGAATTTTATCCTGACCGAAGGAAAAAATAAAAATGAACGTCTGAAGAATACATTATGATAGAATCAATGGAACAATGGAAAGATGAAGTGATGGACAGCCTCAATGGGTTAGAGAGGGTTAAGCCAAATCCTTTTCTTTTTGCAAAAATCCGTGATAGAATTGGAAGACAGGAAGCTATAGAAACTGTTGGTCCTGCTGGGCTGCGTTTGGCATTTGCGAGTATAGCCATACTAGTTGCAATTAATATCTCTGTATTGATCAGTAATTCCAGGATAGGGAACGCCACGGGCTTTGAAGATTCGTATTCGGATAATTTCTCCCAATCATTTAATCTATACGAATGAGTCAGATTAAATTTTTTAAAACGCTAACAATAGTTCTGGTGCTGCTTAACATCACGGTTATAGCTTTTTTCTTTTTGCGGCACCACGGACCACGACATCATCATTTCCCACCCCATCATGGGAGGCCATTGTTCGAGATCATCGAACGTAAATTGAATCTTAATGGAAAACAACGGCAGCAATTTAAAATAATGCGTGAATCACATCACGAGCAAATGATGGCCTTGGACAGGAAGCGTGATGAATTGCTTAAGAAGTACTTCGAATCCATTGGAAATGGCCAAACCTCTGGCAACAATCTTATCGGTGAAATAATAAACATTGAAAAGGAAAGGATTGACATTACCTACAAACACTTTGAGGATATCAAAGCGCTATGTAAAGAAGAGCAGTTGAAAGATTTTCCGGAGGTATTGGATATTGCAATAGAACACTTACTAAGCTCAAATAAAAAAGGTCCGCCACCACCGAAGGATTAAAATAAAACCAACGTCTTAATAAATATTGCTAACTCCAAAATAGATGTTATGAGCCACATAATGAAAATACGTATTACCATTCTGCTCTCTTTCTTAGCACTAATTTCTGCATGCAAAGACGAAGATATGGATGCCTGTGCCAACAGTACGCTTGCTGTTAACGCCATTGTTTCATCCAGTACGATAACAGCAAATGTCAATGGGGGAGAATCGCCCTATTTGTTCAATTGGTCACATGGAGCCAGCGCTCAAACGGTTACCAATCTTGTTCCTGGTACTTACACCGTAACGGTATCCGATAACCGGTCCTGCACTGCAACAGCCAGCGGAACGGTGACAAGTGGGGGTACCGGATGCAA
>CAYOYI010000370.1:0-4469 GCA_964408105.1 uncultured Chitinophagaceae bacterium
ATTTTCTCACAACCATATTATTCTGATGACCAGGGCTACAGCTACGAGTACCGGCCAATTGTGCTCTCAACCTTTGCATTCGAGCATGAACTGTTAGGCGAGAATCCGACTACAAGCCATACCATTAATATTTTGCTTTACGCGCTCACGTGTGTGCTCCTGCTTTTTCTGTTCGAAATGTTTATTGCAAATCCTTGGATAGCTGCAACGGCAACGTTGATCTTCGTTGTTCATCCGATTCACACCGAAGTAGTCGCCAGCATTAAAAACCGTGATGAAATATTAGTTGCCCTTTTCGGTATCTGCTCGCTCCTCTTCAGCTTGCGCTTTGTTTCGAAAGGCAATATTCTTCACTTTCTTCTGGCAATTATTTTCGTAGCTCTCACCTTGCTTTCTAAAGTAAGCGGCATAGTATTCCCAATGATCATGCCTTTGATGGCTGTTAAATACTCAGATAAGCTGGATATCAAAAAATATTTTTTGCTTACTATTCCCTTCTTCATCGTTCTGCTGGTTTATATCATTAGCTATGATCCAACTTACGCAATTGGTCTTGTTGCCGTTACAACAGTGGGTTATACGGCATTGTTTTTCCTGCTTAAAAAAGATCGGAAGGCAATTATCTCAACGATTAAGAATAGCATATCGTTATGGGGAACACAGTTTCGAGAGGCTATACAAGACGTGAAAAGCTATGACCTTGCTTCGGACAGAAGGCTGGTGAAATCAATACTCCTTGTTGCGATCTTTTTCCTTATTATGTTTTTCACGGTGATGGATCAACCGATTGCGAGCCTTGTTCTGCTCGCTATTGCAGCGCTACTCATTACCGAGACCAAACTTGACAAGCTATCACCATTAAATATTTTACTCTTTGGCCTGATCTTAATATTAACGGCAACTTTTTACTTTGATGAAAAAACCGTTGTCAATTCATGGGTTGTAATTCCCCTGGCTCTGTATCTTCTTGTTAGGCCGAACCAAAAAAAATGGAGGGCAACTGCGCTCATTTTATTTTCTCTTTTGGTGGTACAAATAAGTTTCTGGGGACAGTTTGACGTTATAGGTAAATTGTTATTGATACAGGCAATTATCATGGCCATGATCCTGCTATCAGGTTACAAATGGATATCATGGCTTGTTTTGTTCATCGCTTTGGTTTTTATCGGCACAAATTTTCAGGGTAACAAAGGCTATTATGATGTTGGCCTTCCGGTTCTCCTTATTACAATATTCTTCTTTATTCAGAAAAAATTAAGTGCAGCTCAGTTTCATCGCATCTCGTTTTTGGTTTTTCTCGCATTGTTATTTCAGCTTCAAATCACCAATGGCATTAATCTCAATTCTAACATTCGTTTGGTGCAATATGCCATTAATGATGCGGGAATTACTGAAGCCTGGGAAACACGAAATGCGCCACTGCAGGCTCCATCGGAGGTTAAACCCGGCAATAATGAAACCTCCACTTTGGGTATTCTGCCCGACTTTAACCGGCCATTAAATTTCGTTGAATACCCAATTCAGCGCGATGCCAATGTTCTGTGCAAGCTGGGTACTTCGCTATCGGTGCTCGGTGAGTATCTCAAGCTTATCGTGATTGCATATCCGCTCTCCTATTATTACGGCTACCGGACTATTGAACCTAATTGCATGGGTAGTTTTATGCCCTGGATAATTCTTCTGTTTCATATAGCTCTTTTCGTTGCTGCTTACTTTTTCAGAAAGAGAAATCAATGGTTCGCCAACGGAGTTTATCTGTATCTCTTTTTTATGCTGCCCTTTTCCGGAATTGTTATTCCCATTGCAGGGATGATGGGTGAGCGTTATCTGTTTGTACCAAGCATGGGTTACGCATTAGCATTGGGGGCATTGCTGGTGTTGCCTGAACAATCACCCTTTAAAAAAGCAGGAATGATTATAGCCGGGGTTGTTATCCTGATCTACTCTGCGCAAACTATCAGCAGAAACAACCTTTGGGAAAATCCCATCAGGCTCATGCAGCATGACATAGTTCACCTTAATAATTCAGCACAGGCAAACAACCTCCTTGCAACCAATCTCATGCAGGCTTCATTATCCGAAAAGAATGAAGCCAAAGTTTCACAAATGCGAAGCACAGCTATAAAGCATTTTAAAAGAGCGCTGGAGATTTACCCCGAATTTTTCAATGCGTGGGTTGATCTTGGCAGAGCATATCTGACGGTGAAAGATATTGACAATGCCTACCAGAGTTTCCTTAATGCTTCCACAATAGATTCTACATTACCGGATGTATCCCTGAATATTGCTTTGATAGCCGACCAAAAAGGCGATTACAAAACAGCTATCAGGCATTATGAAAACGTCATTGCGCTGAATCCCGCGAAAAAAGAAACCTACGCCAACCTCAGCTATTTATATTACCGGATGGGCAATTTTCAAAAATCCATCGAAGTGAATGAAAGGGCAATCAAGTTTAATCCCAACTGGCGCGAACCTTATGATAACATTTCCAAAACTTACCAGCAAATGGGTGATGAAGCTAAAGCTATTGAATACTACAACAAAGCCCGGCAAATAAAATAGCTCATGACCAAAGCCGAGCTCTTCAAAACCGTTCTCAACTATTTCCGCGAAAACAATCCTGATCCGGAAACGGAATTGAAGTATGCAAATCCTTATGAGCTTTTGGTTTCCGTTATTCTCTCAGCGCAATGCACTGACAAGCGCGTGAACTTGGTCACGCCTGCTTTATTCGAAAGGTTCCCCACCCCGTTCCATCTTGCCAAAGCGGAATTTGATGACGTCTTTCCATTCATCAAAAGCGTGAGCTATCCGAATAATAAAACAAAGCACCTTATCGGCATGGCAAAAATGCTTGCTAAAGATTTTAAAGGCGAAGTGCCTGCCGATGCGAATGAACTGCAAAAGCTGCCCGGTGTCGGCAGAAAAACAGCCCACGTTATCACTTCAAGCCTTTTCAACCAGCCCAACCTTGCCGTTGACACCCATGTATTCCGCGTTGCAAATCGTTTAGGCCTTACTTTATCTAAGAACCCGTTGCAAACTGAAAAACAATTAGTTAAATACATCCCGAAAGACGACATTCCAACGGCTCATCATTGGCTTATCCTTCACGGCAGATATACATGCGTGGCACGCAATCCAAAATGCAGTGAGTGTGGATTAACACATGTTTGTAAGTATTACCGGTCGCTGCGCAAAAAATCGGGAAAGAAAGTTTTAATTTGATGCCCCGCGATTTCCGGAATGAAATCCGGCATTACAACCAAACAAAAAACGAGAAACTAAAAACACGAATAAATATGTCAGACAACAAGGAAAAAATGAAAGCATTGCAGCTTACGGTTGATAAGCTCGAAAAAGTTTACGGAAAAGGCACGGTGATGAAGCTGGGTGATAACAAAGTGATCTCCGCTGAAGTCATACCCTCAGGCTCCATCGGCCTCGATGTCGCGCTCGGCATTGGCGGCTTGCCCAAGGGAAGAATAGTTGAGATCTATGGCCCTGAATCATCCGGTAAAACCACACTCGCCATTCACGCCATCGCAGAGGCGCAAAAGAAAGGCGGCCTTGCGGCCTTCAATGATGCCGAACATGCTTTCGACAAATCCTATGCTGAAAAGCTTGGCGTTGACACTTTAAACCTCCTCATCTCCCAGCCCGACAATGGCGAGCAGGCGCTTGATATTGCCGAGCACCTCATCCGCTCAGGCGCCCTCGACATTGTGGTGATTGACTCCGTAGCCGCATTAGTGCCGCGGGGCGAACTGGAAGGCGAAATGGGCGACAGCAAAATGGGCTTGCAGGCAAGGCTGATGTCACAGGCGATGCGCAAGCTCACCGGCTCCATCAGCAAAACAGGCTGCTGCTGCATCTTCATCAACCAGCTTCGCGAAAAAATTGGCGTCATGTTCGGCAACCCCGAAACCACCACCGGTGGCAACGCCCTCAAATTCTATTGCTCCATCCGCCTCGACATCCGCAGGCTCGCGCAGATCAAAGACAAAGACCAAAACATCGTGGGCAACCGCGTGAAGGTGAAGGTCGTCAAGAACAAGCTCGCTCCGCCCTTCCGCGTTGCTGAATTCGATGTGATTTACGGACAGGGCATCTCCAAAACAGGCGAGATCGTTGACCTTGGCGTTGCGCTCGACATCCTGCAGAAGAGCGGCTCATGGTTCAGCTACGATGGCACAAAACTCGGCCAGGGCAGGGATCAGGTGAAGGAACTACTCGATGACAACCCCGAACTCTCCGATGAGATCGAAAAGAAGATCAAAGCAAAGCTCCTCCAAACGGGCGGACAGGTGTTAGACGAAAAAGAAACCAAAAAGAAAGAAAAAGAAGTAGAGGCGGAATAAGGCGCATCAACTCCCCTCCTTCAGAGCCTGTCCTGAGCGTAGTCGAAGGAAGGGGCAGAAAGCGAAGCGCTTCAGGGAGGTGTGTTTGGCGCGTACGAATCTCGA
>CAYOYI010000371.1:0-3108 GCA_964408105.1 uncultured Chitinophagaceae bacterium
TAAAAGAAATAGGGCGCAAAAGCCGAAAGCGATAGCGTAGGCATTCATCAATCATTTCACCATGTACAGAAAACTATTTGCCGTACTCGCCTTGCTTGGCATAGCGGTGTATATGCACTCACAGACCAATGGCTACTTGAACGCCCTGAACACATCGGGAGGGTCGGGCACAGCAGCAAGTTTTAGCATCGCTTATTCGGTTGGGGAAACTATAACTTTCGATAATTCATGTAGCTATACAGTTGGAGTTGTCCAGCCTTACTGTCTTTGCCTCGTACCTGTCAATGAAACCTTCGACCATCTGTACAATTCCCGCTTTTACCCCAATCCAGCGAGCAACCACGTAATTGTGGAAACTGACTACCGGGGGTTTTCGGGTTACTTCATCTTTTCATCGGAAGGAAGGCTTTTAGAATCAGGCAATTATGATTATGGTCCCGTCAATGTGGGAGGGCTTGCTTCTGGCACCTACCTTCTTAGGCTCAGTTCGAGCGATGGTAAAATATTCAAAACTGTAAAAATCATTAAACAATGAAAAAATCCATTTTCCCATTTTTCTTCCTCTTTTTGAGCATCTCGCTCTTTGCCCAAGCACCGAAAGGCATCAACTTTCAGGCTGTTGCACGAGAAAGCAACGGAAACCCGATGACGAATGCCATAGTCAAGGTCGCCTTTAAAATTCGTCATGGCAGCCCTTCGGCAAGCCCGTTATTTGAGGAGACCCACAACAACGTGCAAACTGACAATTGCGGTATGTTTAGGCTAACCGTCGGTTCCATAGACCCCAACAACAGCTTTGAAAATATTACCTGGTCAACGGGGTTCAAGTGGCTGGAAGTGCTGGTCAACGACATTTCAGTCGGCAATCAAGAACTTTTGAGTGTGCCTTATGCCCTTTATGCTGAGACCAGCGGAAATGGAGGAGTTACTTACACTGCTGGGCAAGGAATTGTCATCAATGGCGATGAAATCAGCGCTGCCGATGTGAGCCCTACGAATGAGATTCAAACGCTTTCACTTTCTGGCAACCAATTGTCACTATCCAACGGCGGTGGTTCGGTAACTCTTACTGGTGGGACAGATTCTCAGACATTGTCTATCTCTGGCAATCAGCTTTCAATTTCAAATGGCAACGCTGTCACCCTGCCGCAAGATGGTGATGGAAGTTCTACCAACGAGATACAAACATTGAGTTTGTCTGGTAGCCAATTGACGCTTTCCAACGGAGGAGGAGCGGTGACATTACCCAATACCGTTTATCAAGCCGGAACTGGCATTTCAATTAGTGGCAACACGATTACGAATACTTCTCAAAGCCCGATTATTGTTATCAATAGTTCCAATATGAATTCCGTCAACCCACCAGATGGTTCAATCCTTTACATTGAAGGCACAATCTCTTTGACTGGAACATACCAGAAGTTGGAGCATAGTGCTTTTATTATGGGAGGTACAGTAAATGGAAATGGGAATTCAGTCACCTTGAATAATAATGCAGTGGTGTCAGGTATGATATTCAGTGGTGTCAATTTAAGCAGTGGTTTGTATGTGAGTTTTCAGGGTTGCACCTTTAATAACGTTACTGGGTTTCCAAGTAAAGCAAACTTTACAGGATGCCAATTTAACAATTGCAATGCATCTCCGCTTGAAGCCACAATGACAAATTGCAACCTGATTGGCTGTACAATTGAACGCATTGCGAGAATATCCAACTCCTTGATAAGCAACTGCGACTTGGGGAATGCCTCCTTTTACGTCGAGGAAGTTGTCAATAATTTAATCACCAATACTTCTGAAATATACGTCTCCAAAGCTTTCACGGGCAATGATTGCGATGATTCAAGGATTTCTGTCCGAAACAACTCTGGTCAAGTTACAATCACTGGAAACAATTTTACTAACAGCAGTTCTGGCTTGTCAACCAATATTGTTGATGTCCATTCGACTACTGGCAGCCGCTATGCCGTAAACATTAGCAACAATAATTTTTTGGGAAATACCTCCATGCCGAGTGGACAGTACATCCGTTTATACGGAGACTACTCAGGAACCCGCTGTATTGTCAAAATCAGCAACAACATTTTCATTGGAGGTTCAGCCAAAGCTGTATCCTACGAATGTACAGGGCAGGTGGATTTAGTGGTGAATGACAATGATATGCGAGCCACAACTGGAGGATGGGGAGTTAGCGATGGAGGTTTCATCGAGTTTAGAAACAACTTCTCCTACTAACGCAATTGTAATCCTGTCGCTTGAAAATCAGTGGCAGGATTACCTGATTTTGAGAAAACTACCTTCCATGAAAGAGAAGCGTACCGGCAGAGATTGAAGTGTAAAATACCGAGCGATACCTATTTAGACTTTTCCAAATCCTATCTTTTTACAAAATACCTAAGTTGTGTGTAACCTTTTTGAAGGCTGGCAAATCTATGGGTGAACTTGTTAAAAACGGTTCATGGCAGGCATCCCGAAACTGCCTTAAAAAGAAGTAGGGCGGGGAAGCTAAAATCTGAAATAAAGTGCATCACTTTTCTAAGCCCAGATACAAAACCCTGTGAATTAATCAGAAAATACCAGCGGGGAACTGCTGCCTCCTCAAGCGCAGCAGATAACATTTAAAATAATTCACCGTGAAACAGAAAAATTTGTTCTTCTCCATTTTTGTAACGTTTCTCCTGACTTTTGCTTCTTATTTATCGCAAGGTCAAAGCCCCTACTTTATTCCATGGAATAACAATGGTTTATTTCCCATGGATGACCTTTCCGGCAGATATGCTTTTTCGTCCTTCCAAGTTATTGACGAAGGCAAGGAAGTAGCTTTCTTATCTCAAATCAAAAACGAGATAGTCATCTATAACCTGTCCGATAAGGAAGCCCTTCCAACAAAACGAATTTCTGTTCCGGAACAAGCGGAAGATTTCTATTGGTCGGAAGGCTTCTTCTATGTAGCCACAGCTGGTGCCGTCGTAAAATTGAGGCAACATGACGGCAATATTGCCTTGGTCAGACAATATGAGCGTCCGGCAAGCGAAGAATTGTGGATACTTCACAAAATTCAGGTAGAAAACGACCGGATTTACTTGTTGACAGCAGATGAAAAAACATGGG
>CAYOYI010000371.1:3118-4463 GCA_964408105.1 uncultured Chitinophagaceae bacterium
GGGAACTCAGCGAAAGAGGACTTTCCTTGGTGGATGATAAAATCTGGAAAACGGATTATGGCTTTTCTGCCAGAACGGAAATACTGAATTTCGACAAGTTCCGCTTGACAATGGAAGGGAAAGGAAGTCGCCTGGTCAAAGATATCGAGATTGCTGCTTTGGGTTTGCCTGGTGATTTAATGACAGCTGTTTATTGCGGCAACAACAACAATCACCATTATATCGACATCGAGACAAGCGATAATGATGAAAGCACAGATGTGCAAAGGTGGATTGTTGAACTGGACAGACAAGGCAACCTGGCATCAAAAAGTGAAATTCCTTTGATATACTACACGGCTGCAAAGCGGCAAATCGAGGTGGTAAACGGAAAGGTTTACTACGCTTTGTCTGCCCCGGCAGGAATTTACCTCTGTGAATGGAAAAATGGTCGGTTACAACTGCCTGCTTCTGCGACAAAACGCTACCATTATAACGAACATCTCCCAAAAGTCAAAGAACCAACTCAAGGCAATACACATGAGAAAAGTGGGAATAACTGCGTAACGAGAACCCAAACCTATTCAAATGCGCTGCAATATCTGAATATGCAATGGATAGCGTCTTCGTCCAATTGGGTTTCAAGTTGCACCACATTACCAAATAATACGGTCTATAGAACCCCGCAGTGGGTTTCTTCCAACGGGAATAAGATGAGCGTTCCATATAAATGGGGTGGTTGGACTAAATGGACAGATTGGAAAACCAAAGTAATGGACGGAAAAAAATGTGGAAATTTTGACACTCCTTCTAATAATCAGTGTTCCGGCACTCAAAATATTGATGAAAATGACGGTACACTCATTGGCGTTGATTGTTCGGGTTTTGTAGCAAGAACTTGGGAATATCCTGGTAATAGCAAACCCGGTACGGTTAATTTACCAGATATGTGCATTGATTTGGGACCTGCTTCAAGCACTGATGGTTTTGATGATTTAATACAAGGAGACATTATTAACAAAGTTGGCAGCCATACACGGCTTTTCATAAAGAAAAACCCAAGTGGAACGGCAAATTTTATTGAAAGCACAAATGGCAGTATTAGCAAAGTCCAATCGGCAAATTATGCGATGAGCGCATTATCAGGTTATAAATCTCTGCGCTATAACCACATCGTTGACGCACGAATCCAACTTGACCAAGCCATCACGCTTTCACCCAATCAAGTTAATACCGGATGTCCACTCACAGTAACTTACAAAGTGAAAAACATGGGCACGGAGAGTTGGACGGGGAAAGTCCGGCTTATGCTGATTTGAAGTAGTCACGACTTAATCTGACAGTTTTAGTAATTTTGAAACAATCA
>CAYOYI010000372.1:0-4426 GCA_964408105.1 uncultured Chitinophagaceae bacterium
GCACCCATTGAGCATTTATAACGGCTCGCACTGGACCTGGAATACAGGATATATTTTTTTGAAGCTTGAAGGTAATATTGACTCTGTTGCAAGTGGCGCTGGTACACTGGATAAGGCTTTTCTCTATCATACAGGCACTTTACCGCTTTACCGTGAGTTACAATTTGATGATGACTTTACCGTAACGGCCGGAACAAGCTATGAATACAAGCTAAAACTCGATGCAAACCGCTTTTTCTACAGTGACATGGATACGCTTAACCCTGTAGTTGAAAGCATCACCCATAGTTCAGGCGCTGCCTTTGCCCTGGCGGAAAAGGTGACTAACCTTTTCGCAGCTGCATTTTCAAAACGATAATGCTTTATGAGAAAACCGATTATTGCAGGTTTTCTTTCACTCATAGTTTCGTTGTCCGGATGTGAAAAAGACCCGACATTCAATTCGGATTCGCCTTATCAATTGAATCTGCCGAAAGGATTTCCGATGCCGGCTATTCCCGCGGATAATCAACTGACCAGTGACAGAGTAGAATTGGGAAAGCTGTTGTTCTTTGATGCTGCCTTGTCGGTTGATTCAACTGTCTCCTGTGCGTCATGCCATTTGCCGCATTTGGCTTTCAGTTATGATGTTGCTTTGAGCATGGGAGTTAATAATTCATCCGGTTTTAGAAATGCCCCCTCACTTGGAAACGTGGCTTATCATCCTTATTTATTTCGTGATGGCGGAGTGCCGACTTTGGAGCACCAGGTGCTGGCTCCAATTGAGGATCCGGTTGAGATGGCATTTTCGGTTCCGGGTGTGGTGGAGCGAATGCTTTTGAATCCGCTGTATGTATCGTTATCCAGGACTGCCTATGGACGTGAACCTGATGCATTTGTGCTCACGCGTTCCCTGGCTGCTTATGAACGTACGTTGATCACCGGAGACTCTCCCTTTGACCGGTATTATTACAGGAATGACGAAAATGCCATGAGTGCATCCGCAAAACAGGGGTTTGAATTATTTACCAGTGCAAAAACGAGCTGTTCAAGTTGCCATTCCGGTTTTAATTTTACGGATTATTCATTCAGGAATATAGGACTTTACGAAGTGTATGCCGATACAGGCCGCAAGCGCATCACACAGGTTGACGATGACTATGGAAAATTCAAAGTGCCATCACTGAGGAATGTTGAGTTCACCGCTCCGTACATGCACGATGGAAGTATTGCAACGCTGAATGAAGTGATAGATCACTTCAATTCAGGCGGGGAAAATAACATTCACAAAGATTCTTTGATGAGACCATTAAATCTGACCACCGCTGAAAAACAAGATATACTTAACTTTTTAAGGGCACTTTCCGATATTTCATTTATTCAAAACGAAGCGTTTGTCCCATAGGGTTATGGCGTTTAACTTTGAAAACATGCTTAAGAAATCAAAAGTTTTCATTCTGCTTCTTGCTGCGTTATTCATATTTCACGCATGCGAAGAGCCGGATGATTGTGATAACAATCCGGGTAGCTGCCTATATGATCCAACACCAGTAACACTCAACCCGCCTGCCTATCTGCCGAGGATTGAAATTCCACCTGATAATCCGTTGACCGAGCAGGGTATTAAACTCGGACGCATGTTATTTTATGAGCCGATGCTTTCCGCGGACAATACTCTTGCATGTGCGGGCTGTCATAACCAATCTGCAGGATTTACAGATGATGGAAAGAGATATAGCACCGGTATAGACGGAATTGAAGGAGACAGAAATGCTATGGCCCTTTTCAATCTTGCTTATGCCAGCAGTTTCTTCTGGGATGGAAGGGCGGCTACGCTTGAAGATCAGGTGGTTGAGCCTGTGCCTAACCCCATTGAGATGCACCAGGAATGGCCGGATGCAATAGACAAGTTACAAGGTCATACTGATTATCCGTGTTTGTTCTACGAAGCTTTTGGTGATTCCATCATTAGCAAGGACAATGCGGCTAAAGCTTTAGCGCAGTTCCTCAGAACAATGATCTCCGGGGACTCTCGCTATGATAAGGACAAAAGAAACGAACTGTTCGGAACCGGAATGGAATTTACAGACTCAGAGGAACGTGGGCGAGCAATTTTTTATGCCGAATTCGGGGCTGTCGGAGGTGGAGGCGATTGTTTCCATTGCCATGGAAGTGAACTGTTTCATGATGTTGACCCAATACAGCAATTCCGAAACAATGCTTTGCAGGAGGCTGCAACCCTTAATGATTTCCCAGATAAAGGCAGAGGAGACATCACCGGCAATCCTCAGGACAACGGGAAATTCAAAGTGCCTTCTTTGCGAAATGTCGCACTGACCGCTCCGTACATGCACGATGGACGCTTTGCAACGCTGGAAAAAGTAATTGATTTTTATAGTGATAGCTTAAAACATTCACCCAATGTTGACCCCCTGATGAAAGGCGCACAGAGCGGTGGTGTTCATTTAACCCCGCAGCAAAAACACGATTTACTCAACTTCCTGCTTACGCTAACCGATCAGCAGTTTGCAACTAATCCTGATTACGCAAGTCCTTTTTAGCGTTAGCTGGAGGGAAGAAATCTAACTTACACATTCAGCTAAATATCTTAAAACAGTTTACGGATAAGCTGCTCGTCACCTGCCCTCGTCCCTTGCCCTAACCTGATTGAAAAACACGTGATTAACTGATATTTTCTCTTTTCCTATTTTTGCGCCCTCCATTCAATGAAAATTGTCATAGCTGGTGCAGGCGAGGTTGGGTTTCACCTTGCGGACATGCTTTCCCATGAATCACTGGACATCACGGTGATTGATATAGATGAAGAAAAGCTGAAGAATATCGAATCGCACTTTGACGTGATGGCGCTGGAAGGCTCGTCAACTTCACTCACTACATTAAAGAACGCGCGGGTTGATTCAGCGGACATGCTGATTGCTGTTACAAATTCAGAAGAGGTAAACATTGCCACAGCCATTCTGGGTAAAAAGTTAGGTGCGGGCCGTACCATCGCCAGGGTAAATAATCAGGAGTTCATTCAGGAAAAAGACCATTTTGATTTTCATGCTTTGGGAATTGACAACCTGATCTTTCCGGAGGAGCTTGCTGCAAAAGAAATTAAGCGCCTTATCAAAAGGGCATCATTTTCCGAATCATTTGATTTTGCGGATGGCAAATTGACCTTTAGCGGAATTAAGGTGACTCCTGATTCTCCGGTTGTTGGAAAAAGCGTAATGGAATCTGCACAGTTTAATCCCGATCTAAACTTCATGCTGGTAGCCATTCGAAGAGGAAACGAAACCATCATCCCCCGAGGAAACAGCGAATTCAAGGCTAATGATCATCTTTATTTCATATCACACCCTGAAGGAGTAAAACACATCATTGCACTGAGCGGCAGAAAGGAGATCGAGGTGCGTGACATTATGATTTTGGGAGGGGGCAAGATCGGCATGATGACTGCGCAGCGGCTCGAGCAAAAATACCGGGTGAAGATCATGGATATGGATCGGGAAAAATGTGAGGACCTGACTGAAGATCTTAAAAATACTTTGGTAATTCATGGTGATGGCCGTGACGTTGATCTTTTGGAAGAAGAGAACATTTCAAGCATGGATTCATTTGTTGCGGTAAGCGGTGATTCGGAAACCAATATTATTACCTGTCTTGTTGCCAAGAAACACGGAGTGAAGAAAACGGTAGCGCTGGTAGAAAATATTGATCTCCTCAACTTATCCCAGGATATTGGAGTGGATGCGCTCATAAATAAAAAGCTGATCGCGGCCAGTTATATTTTTCGGTATGTTCGCGAGGGTGATGTGAATGCGCTCACCAGCATTCATGGTGTTAATGCAGAGGTGCTTGAATTCATAGTCAAGCCACGGTCGAAAATCACCAACAAAGTGATTCGCGATTTGAAGTTTCCGAAAAAGGCGATCATCGGAGGAGTAGTGCGTGGATTGCAGAGCTACATCACGATGGGCGATTTTCAAATTGAGCCGCGCGACAGGGTAGTGGTGTTTGCCCTGCCGGAAGCTATACATGAAGTAGAAACATTCTTTAAATAGTTAACCGTATAATCGTTAATAGTTAAAGTCATGATCTTGCTGGAATTGTTTTTCTGGTGAAATGATCAATCTCAAACTCGTCATCAACATCCTGAGTTATGTAGTGCTCTTCACGGGAGCATTCATGTTCACAGCACTCCCATTTAGCTGGGCAGACAAGCAAACCACCTTATCCATTATAATATCGGGCTGCGTCACTTTTTTCTCCGGTTTCCTCATGTGGATTCTGACAAAACGGAATTTAAACATTGACATCAGGATGAGGGAAAGCTACCTGATCGTCACGCTGGGCTGGATCATCATGTCGCTCTTCGGCTCATAGCCATTAGTGATCAGCGGAGCATGTCCATCCTATACTTATCCTGTTATCGAACCAATGT
>CAYOYI010000373.1:0-1020 GCA_964408105.1 uncultured Chitinophagaceae bacterium
TAATATTGTCCACTGTTATGCGGTATGGGCGATACATCATCGGATCATCGGGTTGAGGGATAAATAACTTTTGTAAATTTTCTAGTTCAACATTTTCCAAAATGATCTCTCCAGCCAATGAATCATCATCAATTCTGTACCAACTAATTTGTCGAATTATCTTCACCTAGCTTGATTTAAATCCATTTCCTTTTGTTCCTCTCGTAATCTTCGAAGATATATTCACCCAAACCTTTGAGGCTGGTGTAAAATGCGCGCCCATTATTAACTTCAGTGAACTCCCTCACGAATCTTTGCAAATAAGGATCACGCGCCAGCATGAATGTAGTGATGGGCATCTTCAGCCGCCTGCATGATTTTGCGAGCGTTAAAGTTTTGTTAATTATCCTTCGGTCAAGGCCGAAGCTGTTTTTGTAGTACCTGCCGTTCTCATTCATGCAAGTGGGTTTGCCGTCCGTGACCATGAAGATCTGCTTGTTGGGATTTTTTCTTCTGCGCAGGATATCCATTGCGAGTTCGAGGCCGGCAACGGTGTTCGTGTGATAAGGCCCCACCTGCAAGTAGGGGAGGTCTTTGATCTCGATCTGCCACGCATCATCCCCGAATACAATAATGTCAAGTGTATCCTTTGGGTAGCGCGTGGTGACCAATTCCGCCAAAGCCATTGCAACTTTCTTGGCGGGTGTTATCCGGTCCTCACCGTAAAGTATCATGGAGTGGGAAATGTCAATCATCATCACAGTGCTCACTTGCGACTTGCTTTCTTTCTCAACGATCTCAAGGTCACTTTCTGTGAGTGAGAAACTTGAGATACCGTGATTGATCTGTGCGTTGCGTATAGAATCGGTGATTGATATCTGATCCAGGGAATCTCCGAATTCATAAGCCCTGCGGTCGCTGCTTTGCTCGTCACCGGTGCCGGTGTAGTGCGTGCGGTGATTCCCGCGTTGTGTCTTGCGGAGCTTGCCGAAGATTTCTTCCAGCGCGTTTTGCCGGATGGTCTGCTCGGTTTTGCCCGTG
>CAYOYI010000373.1:1030-4425 GCA_964408105.1 uncultured Chitinophagaceae bacterium
TTCATTCTCTTTGATGTAGCCTTTCTTCTTCAGGTCTTCTATGAAATCACCCATTCCGTAGTTCTCATCGGTGATTTTATATTCCCTATCCAATTCATTCAGCCAGCTTAAGGCTTCCTGCACGTCACCCGAGGTGTAAACTAAAAGCTCTTTAAAAATATTGAAAAGCTTGTCGAAGGTCGTTTGCCCTTCAGTGCTGGGGATGAATTTGGAAAAACGGTAGCCGAGCATCAGGCTTTCAATTTAGGCAAAGGAGAGTGATTTGATAATTTGGTGATTCGATGATGTGATGAACAACGTATTGGGGATAAAGTTTCATTTGGCTTGGTAGAAGGCACCGATCAAAGGCTGGCAGATTTTATTTGATAATCTAAGTTTTGGGCCTCTACTTATTAGCGGAGTGGTTGGGTGAAAACCAAACTGCTCGCACTAAGCAGTCATCTGGGGTATGGTTAGGAAAAACACGATACTAAATCAAGCCCTGAAGAAACAGAGAATGGTACGCACCACCATTACTCAAACTCGAGGCGCATCCCCTTTTGGCTTTCATCAAACCTGCCGCGCTCGTAGGCCAGGTGGCCGTTCACGAAGGTGTGGGTGATGCGCGAGTGGAATATCTGCCTGTTGAATGGCGACCATCCGCATTTGTAGAGGAGGTTTTCGCGGCTCACCTCCCACGGGTCGTTGGTGTCGGCAAGCACGAGGTCGGCATGGTAGCCCTCGCGGATGAAGCCGCGCCTGCTGATGCGGAAGAGCGTGGCGGGGTTGTGGCACATCTTTTCAGCGATCTGTTCGGGGGTGATCTTTTTCTGGAAATGGAATTCGAGCATTGCTACGAGGGAGTGCTGTACGAGCGGCCCGCCCGAGGGCGCCTGGAAGTAGGGGCGCTGCTTCTCCTCGAAGGTGTGCGGGGCATGATCGGTGGCGATGACGTCAATAAGCCCGCTGAGCACGCCATTGAAAACGGCCTCCTGGTCTTCGGCAGTTTTGATGGCGGGATTCCATTTGATGAACTTGCCCTCTTTAGCATAGTCGCTGTCATTGAACCAGAGGTGGTGGATGCACGCTTCGGCAGTGATCTTCTTGTCGCGCAGGGGTGTTTTGTTTTCGAACAATTCGAGCTCGCGCGCGGTGGAGATGTGGAGGATGTGGAGGCGCGTGCCATGCTTCTTCGCAAGCGCAACAGCCCGTGATGAGGAGAGGTAACAAGCCTCTTCGCTGCGGATAGCGGGATGGTATTTCACGGGAACATCCTCGCCATATTTTTTGCGGAACGCTTCGGCATTCCTTTTTATCGTGGCTTCATCTTCACAATGCGTAGCGATGAGGCCGGGGAAGCTTGAGAAAATCTTTTGCAGCGTGCCTTCATCATCCACGAGCATGTTGCCGGTGGATGAGCCCATGAAGACCTTCAGTCCGCAAATTTTCTTCAGGTCGGTCTTCATCACCTCATCATAGTTGTCATTTGAGGTGCCCATGTAGAAGGAATAATTGGCGAGCGACACCTGAGAGGCGCGCTGGTATTTTTCTTCGAGTAACTGCTGAGTAGTAGCAGGAGGCTGCGTGTTGGGCATCTCCATGAAGGTGGTGACACCCCCTGCAACGGCAGCGCGGGCTTCGGTATATATCTCAGCTTTATGTGTAAGCCCTGGCTCACGGAAGTGCACCTGGTCATCAATCGCTCCGGGGAAAAGGAGAAGACCTGTGGCATCAATCTCCGTGAAAGGCGCTTTGGGACTTATGCCTTCAGCTATCATTTCGATGATGCCGTTGTCAATGAGGAGGTCGCTGGAAAAGACTTTTCCTTCATTGACGATTTGAGCGTTTTTTATGAGGTAGCGCAATTGGGATTTTAAATTTTTAATTTTTGATTGATTATTGGTTTATTGATTAGCGATTGGTAATGGTTAAAACTCGAAATCAATATTCAATAAAAAATAATCAATAGCAGCCTACTTACTCGCAGGATGCGATAACAACTTAGATATTTTCAGCAAATAGGGGTCAACTTTCAAATGATGCTTGGTGGCTTTCTCGAATGGCACATACACAATTTGCCCGCCCTGAATTCCCGCCATCACGCTTTTCTTGCCGGCCATCAATCCTTCCACAGCAGCTACTCCAAGCCTGCTTGCCAGCATCCGGTCCATACAACTCGGACTGCCGCCACGCTGCAAATGCCCGAGCACCACGACACGGATGTCAAAATCAGTAAGCTTCTTTTTCACCTTGTCTGCAATATCGAAAGCATGTCCTGCATCATCACCTTCGGCAACAACAACGATGTTAGATGTTTTGCCACGCTTCTTGCCGTTCTTCAGCAGTGTGATGAGTTTGTTGAGGTCGGTTTTTTCCTCCGGGATCAGGATCGCCTCTGCTCCGCTGGCAATTCCGCTTCGCAGGGCAATGAATCCCGCATCGCGTCCCATCACTTCCACAAAAAAACAGCGGTCATGCGAATCGGCAGTGTCGCGTATCTTATCAATGGCTTCAACGGCAGTATTGATTGCGGTATCATAGCCGATCGTGAAATCAGTGCCGTAGAGGTCATTATCAATCGTACCGGGCATACCGATAAAAGGAATATGATGCTCGCCTGTAAAAACGAGCGCGCCTTTGAAGGTGCCGTCACCTCCAATTGCCACCACACCATCAATGTCTTCATTTTTTAGATTTTCATAAGCTACCCTGCGCCACTTCTTTTCGAGGAATCTTTTGCTTCTCCCGGATTTAAGAATTGTTCCTCCGCGCTGAATGATATTACTGACGGATTTTGATTTCATCGTAATAAAATCACCATCAATCATTCCCTCATAAGCCCGCTTGATACCCATCACTTCGATCTTGTGATAACGGGCTGTGCGTACTACTGCACGGATGGCGGCATTCATTCCGGGAGAATCGCCTCCTGAAGTGAACACTGCTATTTTCTTTATTTTGGGCATAAGTGATTTATCCGCTAAGTTCGCAAAGGAGCGCAAAGAGCATTTACCATTATTTGCACATCACGTTTCTCATATCTTGTTGTTGCCAAAGTATCCAAAGTTAGAAATTTGAATTTCCGAATGAAAAGACTTGCATTAATAGCGTGTTTGTTTCTGTTCGCTCTGAATGCTTTCCCCCAGGGCGTTGGCTTACCATTGAATACAGAAGGTTACCCTTTAGTTGACAGATTAAATATCAAATATGGAAAAGTGCTGCCGGTGTTTGCCACTTCGGTAAAACCTTTTAGCAGAAAAAAGGTTGCCGAATATGCGCAAGCAGTTAGAAATGCGAACATCAGCGGCAATAAGCGTTTCGAGTATAACCTTGATTATCTCTACCTGGAAGCTAATGAATGGCTCGAGGATACGGTGATCAAAAGCCGGAAACCATTCTGGAGAATTTTCTATCCA
>CAYOYI010000374.1:0-4404 GCA_964408105.1 uncultured Chitinophagaceae bacterium
AGAATATGGAAGGTTCTCTTACTGTTTTTTCCCAAAATGCAACGATCAAAATTGGGGGTAAATACTTGAACGTTATTGAATACCAAAAGACTGCCGGCTTTGACATAACAGGCTTACCACAATCCGGGCCAGCAAATCAATATGGTTATTATGAAGGTTCAATGTCCAACCATGATAAAATGATAGCCAATGTTATTGATGCTTTGGAAGGCAGAGATGTAATTATGGCCAATGCGATGGAGGGAATGAAGGTGGTGGAGATCATCGAGAATATGTATCAATCCGCAAGATGGATCCCGTAATCAAAGAATCTGGTATTAATAATGTCACTTTCGGAAAAAACGTGGTTGTTGTAAAACCCGTCAATATCTACGACTGCCAGATTGGTGATGATTGCCGTATCGGGCCGTTCGTTGAAATTCAAAGCGATGTGAAGATTGGAAATCGAACCAAGATACAATCTCACGCTTTCATTTGTACATGGGTTGAAATTGGCGATGATTGTTTTATATCTCACGGTGTAAAATTTGTTAACGACACTTTCATAAAAAACGGGCCTGCCAAAGGAGATCGGAAATTTTGGAAGCATACAAAGATTGGGAATAAGGTTTCCATTGGAACCAACGCTACCATTCTTCCTGTAGAAATCAAAGATGGTATTGTTATAGGTGCGGGAGCAGTAGTAACGAAGGATTTAACCGCGCCTGGAGTTTATGCAGGAAACCCTGCACGAAAGATAAAAGACTTAAACGCGAAGTATTATAACCCTTGAAATTTACAAATCAATTATCGCAAGATGCAAGTTCCTTTCTTAGATCTTCATGCACAATATCTCACAATAAAAAGCGAAGTAGATGCGACAATCCAGGACTGTTTAAAAAATTCCGCTTTTATCGGAGGTTCACAGGTTAAGCAGTTTGAGGAAGAATTTGCAGATTACATCGGGGTAAAACATTGTGTAAGCTGTGCGAACGGAACAGATTCCATTGAAATCCTTCTGAAAGTAATGGGTATAGGAGCAGGAGATGAAGTGATTGTTCCCGCCATGACATGGATTTCAACTTCTGAGGCCGTCTCTTCAGTTGGTGCCCTCCCTGTTTTTGTTGATATTCATCCCGACTTCTATACGATTGATGTAAAAAAAATTGAGGCAAAAATTACCAGGAAAACGAAGGCAATCATCGCAGTACACTTGTATGGTTTGCCATGTGAAATGGATTCGATCTTGTCAATTGCCAAAAAGCACAATCTTAAAGTATTAGAGGATTGTGCGCAGGCACATGGAGCTATTTACAAAGGAAAGAGAGTAGGGTCATTTGGCGATGCTGCGTCATTCAGTTTTTATCCCGGAAAAAATCTGGGTGCCTATGGAGATGGCGGGGGAATGGTTACCAATGACGAAAATCTGGCTGAAATTGCCAGGTTGATAACCAACCATGGGCAGAAAACAAAACATGATCATCGAATGGAAGGACGTAACAGCCGGCTTGATTCCATTCAGGCGTCTGTTCTTTCAGTGAAACTTAAACATCTTGATAGCTGGAATTCCAAGAGGAATGAGGTTGCGAAACTGTACAACCAATTACTGCGCAAGTCGGATCTTAAGCTTCCCTCAATTCCTGAGAATGCACAGCATGTTTACCACTTATTTGTTGTTCAGACGAATGAACGGGACAAGCTGATAGAATATCTCACGAAAAACGAAATTGGCGTTGCCATCCATTATCCAAGTTCCCTTCCTTTTATAAAACCCTATGAACATTTGAAACTTGAGAAAAAAGATTTTCCGGTTTCATCCGGTTTCCAGGATAGAATAGTTTCATTACCTATATATGCGGAAATGAATCATAAGCAGGTTCAGCATGTTGCGGAAAACGTTGTTAAATGCCTTAAAGAGTATTCTGCTAAGATCAAGGCTTAGCGGAATGTATCTCTATCAATTCAGTAAAATGCTTTGCTAGTTGCTTTGTCTGTTCCTTTCTTTCGAAGATTGGATTGGTAAATTCATTGTGCCTCAATCCGGAGGTTTTCCACTTTTGATAAAGCCTTAAAGCAAAATCCAGCGGGCCTTCCCTGTCTGAATAACTGAATATTTTCCCGGAATCCGCTATTCTGATGATTTTGCCGGCCTCTCCGTCTTCCGGACCTAAAATGATCACCGGCCAGCCGCTGCGGATGTATTCAAAAATTTTAGACGAGACGACCAGCTCATTTTGCCTGACATTCATGATCATCAGAAACAGAACCTGTTCTTCAGTCAATTTTTCAATCAATTCCTTCCTAGGAATGCTGTCATGAAATGAACGGTTTCTCTCCGGCAGATGCCGTTCAATTTCATATCTCGCCTTTGCGCTGACGGGGCCATAAAAATCGAAGAGAAAATCATTTCCAAACTGAGGAAAATTGACAATGGCGCTTTTCAGACCTTCAAGAAAATGGTATGGAATCTGATCATCCTGAATACTTCCATAATGTCCGATCTTGAAACCCGTTGACTTCTTTGGCAAGAATCCGGTAAACTCTGAATCATCATATCCGTTATAAATGATGCGCACCTTTTCCTTGTCGCTTACCTTGGTCTGTAAGAGCTCTTTAATTTTTTCACCAATGGTCACCACCCTGTCGGCATTTGCATAAACCCGTTTGTCTAAAATTTTATTGGCCTTAATCACAAATCTGAATCGCGTTAAATAGTTATAATCCACATTTTCAACCCAAGGATCCCGTGCATCTACTATCCACGGTAGCTTGAATTTTTTCCTGGCGTACAATCCTATCAGATGAGTGGTGAAAGGGGGCCCGCTGGTCATAACAGCCTTAATGTCGAATTTCCTCATGAGCACATCAACAGCCCGTTTAGCCGGGGAATACCATCCAACCTTAGAATCGGGAATAAAAAAATTAAGCCAAATGAAATACTGCAAATAATTCAATACCGCATTGGGCTTACTCCGGTTTGTATCCATCTTTACGTCAGCATTTTTATTCCCAGATAGCCAACTTGCCGGATTAAACCAGTAATAGACTCGTGCAACATTCACATTTTCCTCTTTTGAAAAAACCTCTGAAGAAGAGAGTTTTTTAGAGCTTGCTGTAAGCACAACAGGTTCATAGCCAAAATACGGGAGATACTCGCAGAATTTTTGGATACGCTGCACACCAACACCTGTTTCGGGTGGCCAATAGTATGTAATAACTAAAATTTTTTTCATTAACTAATCCGCCTCAAGGATACGACATAAATTGAAATTCAAAATAAATGCCTCCGCAAATCTTGATAATTTTGGATCATGATCACTTCAGACGTGCTCTCTCCCGAAATGTCATTCAACATGATCAATGACATCATTGAATCGATTCCGGAACGAACTTTTGGAGGTACACAACCTGCATTTCTGTACAATCTGCTAATGAATTCGAATGAAGAAGGTGAAATCGTTGAGATTGGAACAAATGTAGGCAAAAGTACAATTGCCCTTGCCTACGCTCAGAAGCGAAAGAACGGTAAACCAATCAATACGATAGATATTTTCCAGCATCCGGATATCGAAAAAAACCTTGATAATGCAAAAGTTAAGGAGTATGTAAACCGGATTATTTCTCCCAGCCATGTAGCGGCAAAAACATGGAATAAACCAATTAAATTACTATGGATTGATGGCGACCACTCCTACCGCGGAGTTTACAATGACATAAAAAATTGGTCAAAGTTTGTCGTGAATGGCGGGCTTATTGCTTTACACGATTACCCGGGGCATATGGGTTCGAAAGTAGTTTCGCGGGCGGTGGCTAATTCTGTTCTAATGGACCCATTTCAATATAGGGTACTGCATGACAGAGAGGCTGGAAGCATTATTGTGTTTCAAAAAATACAAGGTAACGACTTTGATGAACGAGGTCAAAACAAATTGAAAGCGGCCATTAATTGGCAAGTTAGAAACTTTAGATCCTGGTTTATCGAAACCTTTCCGGATCTCGCGCAGAGAATCGTACGAAGGATTAAAGAACGATCGTAAGATAAAAAGCCTTCAATCAGCAATCTCTGTTTTCTTTGTTCTTACTGTCAATTTCCTAAATTGTAGAAACAAACCAGACATAATGAATACCTTAAAGCACTTCCTGTTGCTTGCATTCCTTCTTTCAGCCACCTTCTCTTTTTCTCAGCAAAAAGTAAAACTTCCTAATGGGACTATCCTCCAGGCAAGAATTGTTTCAAGCCTAAGCAGCGAGGATAATGAAAGAGCGCAGGCTGTAGTTTCAAGTGATGTTAAGGACGATCAGGGAAATATTCTTATCGCAGCAAACACGCCCATCGAGGTAAGAATGTATCGCAAAAAAAGCAAACCGTTTGGTATCCCCGGAAAAATAGACTTCGACTTTATTGAAACCACTTCTGTTGACGGT
>CAYOYI010000375.1:0-4397 GCA_964408105.1 uncultured Chitinophagaceae bacterium
ATAAGATATGTTACAGCCAAAAAGAACAAAATACAGGAAGCAGCAGAAAGGCAAAATGAAAGGAAATGCCAAGAGAGGCTACAGCCTTTCTCATGGCACCTTTGGTTTAAAATCGTTGGACACAGCTTGGGTAACCGACAGACAAATTGAAGCAGCCCGCGTTGCGTTGACAAGGGAGATGAAGAGGGAAGGAAAAGTTTGGATAAAAATTTTCCCTGACAAACCGGTTACCAAAAAGCCTGCGGAAGTTCGTATGGGTAAAGGTAAAGGCTCTCCTGAAGGCTGGGTTGCAGTAGTTAAGCCGGGAAGAGTAATGCTCGAGGCGGAAGGCGTTCCTTATGCAGTTGCTAAGAACGCGCTGATGCTGGCTGCCGCAAAATTTCCGGTTAGAACAAAAATTGTTGTGAGAAGAGATTACGCAGAGTAATTAAAGAATAAGAAAATGGCAAAGGGAATTAAAAAAGAAGATATCAAGGAATTCGCCAATGATGAGTTGGTTGAAAAAATAAAAGACGAAAAGACGAAGTACAAGAAAGCGAAGTTCAATCATGCGGTTTCTCCGCTTGACAATCCGCTGGCACTTCGTTTCATGAGGCGCGACATCGCAAGGCTTAAAACGGAAATAAGAAAAAGAGAGCTTGAGGCTGAAAAGAACAAGAAATAGAAATGGAACAAAGAAACCTGAGAAAACAAAGAACCGGGACGGTGGTCAGCAACAGAATGGCCAAATCTATCACGGTAAAAGTTGAAAGAAGCATTAAGCATCCCTTGTATGGGAAGTTTATGAAGAAGTCAAACAAGCTTGTGGCTCATGACGAAAAAAATGAGTGCGGCATTGGCGACAAAGTGCGCATCATGGAAACACGTCCGATGAGCAAAACGAAGAGATGGAGATTAGTTGAAATAATCGAAAGAGCTAAATAAAATGATACAGCAGGAAACAAGGCTAAAGGTTGCTGACAACAGCGGTGCAAGGGAAGTGCTTTGCATTCGCGTGCTTGGAGGTTCGCATCAGCGTTATGCGTCAATCGGTGATAAGATCATTGTCAGCGTAAAGGATGCCCTTCCTGCCGGTGGAATAAAGAAAGGAGCGGTATCGAGAGCGGTAGTGGTTCGCACAAGGAAGCCGATAAAGAGAAAAGACGGTTCATACATACGCTTTGATGATAACGCGGCAGTATTGCTTACAGCGCAGGATGAGCCGAGATTGGCTCCGGAAGTATTATAAACGAGAAAAGAAACAAAAGTGAAAACGAAAACACGTTTCAGACCAAAGTTGCACATCAAGAAAGATGACATGGTGGTTGTCATTGCCGGGGAGGACAAAGATCTTGGCAAAACAAGAAGGGTGCTGGAAGTATTTCCGGATAAGCAGCGTGCTTTGGTTGAAGGCGCGAGAATAATCAGCCGCCACACCAAGCCGAACGCAAAAAGCCCGGATGGAGGTATCATTAGGAAAGAGGCCCCGATCCATATTTCAAATCTTATGCTGGCTGATCCTAAAACAGGCAAGCCAACCAGGATTGGAAGAAAAGAGCAGGGTGGTAAATTGGTTCGTTACGCAAAAAAATCAGGAGAAGTAATTAAGTAATGAAATACGTACCAAGACTTAGCAAGCATTATTCGGAAAACGTGATCAATGAATTGATGAAACAATTCAATTACAGCACGGTTATGCAGGTTCCCAAGCTGCAGAAGATCTGCATTAATAAAGGTGTCAACAGCGCTACGCAGGACAAGAAGACTGTTGATGTTGCAGTAGATGAATTGACAGCCATTGCAGGTCAGAAGGCAGTTTCAACGAAATCAAAAAAGGCGATCTCAAACTTCAAGTTGAGAGAAAATATGCCGATTGGCGCACGGGTAACCTTGAGAGGCGATCGCATGTTTGAATTTCTCGACAGACTCATTGCTGTTTCACTTCCGCGTGTAAGAGACTTTCGCGGAGTAAACAATAAAAGCTTTGATGGCCGTGGTAATTATACGCTTGGCATCACCGAGCAGATCATTTTTCCGGAGATTGATATTGATAAGGTTTCAAAGATCAGCGGGATGGATATCACTTTCGTCACCACCGCAAGAACTGACGAAGAAGCTCTCGCATTGTTGACTCAATTAGGAATGCCATTTAAAAAATAAAGAATGTCAAAAACATCTGTCATAGCAAGAAATTTAAAGCGTGAGCGACTGGTCAGCAAGTATGCTGAGAAGCGGAAAGCTTTGAAAAAAGCTGGCGATTACCAGGCGTTGGATAAGCTGCCCAAGAATGCATCACCCGTGAGGTTAAGGAACAGGTGCAAGCTCACCGGCAGACCGAGAGGTTATATCAGGATTTTTGGACTTTCAAGAATAAAGTTCCGTGAATTGGCCAATGACGGCAAGATCCCGGGCGTAACAAAAGCAAGCTGGTAAAAAAAGATAAAATGACTGACCCTATTGCAGATTATTTAACAAGAGTTAGAAACTCACTTATGGCAAGGCACAGGATCGTTGACGTTCCTGCCTCTGCTTTGAAAAAGCGCATTACTGAGATACTTTACGAACAAGGATACATCGACAAGTACAAGTTCGAGGATCAGGAAGGCGGGCAGGGTAACATCAAGATCGCATTAAAATATGACAAGGAGAATGCTCCCGTAATTAAGGATTTGAAAAGGGTGAGCACTCCGGGAAAAAGAAGATATGTAGCTGTGGATGATTTGCCGAGGGTAATGAATGGATTGGGAATCGCAATTATATCAACCTCCAAAGGCGTGGTAACCAATAAGCAGGCGAAAGAGTTGAATGCCGGAGGAGAAGTTATTTGTGAAGTTTATTAATCATTAACAATGTCGCGCATAGGAAAATCTCCGATTACGTTGCCGAAAGGCGTAGAGCTGAAAGTTGAAGCAGGCAATCGTGTGTCTGTAAAAGGCCCAAAGGGAGAACTGTCGGAAAAAATTGATTCTGACATGAAGGTAAAAATTGATGGCTCAACAGTGGTAGTTGAAAGGCCTACCGATCAAAAGCGCCATAAGGCTTTGCACGGGCTTTATCGCACACTCATCAACAATATGGTGATTGGAGTGTCTCAGGGATATGAGCAGAAGATGGAACTGATCGGGGTAGGTTATCGTGCTGCTGCAAAAGGACAAAATCTTGAGCTGAGCGTGGGATACAGCCATCCTGTGATTGTTCAGTTACCTAAGGAAATAAAAGTTACTGCAACGCAGGAGAAGGGACAAAATCCCACCGTGTTGCTGCAATGTGCAGACAAGCAGTTGTTAGGTGAAGTGGCAGCAAAGATCAGATCAATAAGGCCGCCAGAGCCTTACAAGGGCAAGGGTATTAAATATGATGATGAATACATCCGTAGGAAAGCCGGTAAAACGGCTGCTTCAACGGGAGCAAAATAAACTCGATATGTTAGCGCAAAAAGTAGTTCGAAGAAACAAGATCAGGAGCAGCATTAGAAAAAAGTTGCTTGGTACATCAGAGCGCCCAAGGCTTGCTGTATTCAGAAGCAATAAGGAAATCTATGCCCAGGTTATTGATGACACTGCCGGACATACTTTGGTAGCTGCATCATCAAGGGAAAAGGGCGCCTCCTTCAAAGGCACAAAATCTGAAAGATCAAAAGCAGTGGGTACAGAACTGGCAAAGAGGGCTGTTGCTGCCGGCATCACACAGGTAGTATTTGATCGCGGAGGTTTTTTGTATCACGGAAGGGTTAAAGCATTGGCAGATGGCGCTCGTGAGGGTGGACTTAAATTCTAATTAACAAACAAGTAATAAATGTCAACTGGAGATTTACAAAGAGTTAAAGCAAGCGAACTTGACCTGAAAGAAAAGGTGGTGAACATCCGCAGGGTTGCAAAAGTGACCAAAGGAGGAAGAACCTTTGGATTTTCCGCCATCGTGGTAGTTGGTGATGGCAACGGAATTGTGGGTCACGGATTGGGAAAGGCGCGTGAAGTAACTGAAGCTATTTCAAAAGGAATTGATGATGCCAAGAAAAACCTCATCAAGGTTCCGGTGCATAAAGGAACGATTCCGCACGCAGTGTATGGAAAATTCGGTGCCGGAAAAGTTTGGATCAAGCCTGCTTCTGATGGTACGGGTGTTATCGCTGGTGGTGCGATGCGCGCTGTGCTGGAAAGTGCCGGAGTGCATAACTGCCTGGCAAAATCTCTTGGCTCGTCCAATGCGCATAACGTGATAAAGGCAACAATCAAAGGATTGACTTCATTACGCGATGCAAGAACAGTTTCAAACCAGAGAAGGGTTTCATTGAAAAAAGTATTTAACGGATAACGATGCCAACTTTGAAGATTACACAGGTTAAAAGTTCAATTGAGCAGCCCGAGAGGCAGAAAGCAACGTTGAGGGCGCTTGGTTTAAAAAAAATGCATCAGACA
>CAYOYI010000376.1:0-822 GCA_964408105.1 uncultured Chitinophagaceae bacterium
TAATCCTCAGGTAATTTTCGCCTCGACCTATAGCGGCAGGGTGTATCGTTCGTCCAATGGCGGTGAATCATTCGGGGGATTTTACGATGATAACATTGACAGAAATCTTGATGGAGAAATGGATCAGCCAACGCTTTTCATGGCCGCCACTTTTCTTTGGGAACAGGATAATTCACATGATACCGTTGTTTTTAATAGCACAAAAGCGGCTTATGATACGTTTAGAATTTCCGACCAAAGATCAATCTACTTTCTGGGGGCGCAGAATCAGCTATGGTTCACTCCTGAGGCTCTTAACTTCAGCACGCAACCATACTGGTACGAAGTGGATTTAGGAGGCTGGATTTCTGAAATAGAGGTTTCCCCCACCGGTACGGTTTTATGCGGTACTACCCAGGGCAGTGCGTACAAGATTGACGGCATACAGTATAAATACAAGCCAACAGATACCATTGAGATTAGCCACAATAATTACTCGGTAAAATATTCTCCTGATTTTCCCCGGCCATCTAAACCAAATACACAAACATCAAACCCCGGATGGAATTGGCCCGGAAGTAACGTTTCTTCATACGGGGGCATTAAGAGAACTTCACTCTTCAATCTTACGAACCGTTACCTGACAGGTATCGCAGTTGATCCTAATGACAGCAATCATGTTGTAATTACATTTGGTAACTATAGAAATACCAACTATGTATATCGTTCTACAACGGCTGCCATGCCAAGCCCGTCCTTTTTGCCTATTCAAAATGGTCTTCCAGCTATGCCGGTGTATGATGCGGTTATTGATTACTACAATTCCAACAACATCATTTTAGC
>CAYOYI010000376.1:832-4385 GCA_964408105.1 uncultured Chitinophagaceae bacterium
AGATGGGGCTTTACGCGTCAACCGATGCCGGATCATCCTGGACAGAAGAAAATACAGGTGCTGCTACAGTGCCTTGTTTCAAATTATTCCAAAAGGAACTTTATGAAGATGCGTGTCAGGTGCTTTATGTTAGCACGCATGGCAGGGGAATGTTCAGAAGCACAACGCTTACAGCGAACGGGTGTAACCTTGAGGCCGGTCAAACTGTTGGTATTAATGACAGAAATCCGCAGATAGTTTCTGCCATTCAGGTTTATCCCAATCCGGCAAGCGAGAAGGTGATGGTTGAATTTAATCTTGAAAAGCAACAACCGCTTAATCTGCTCATCATTGATTTCCTTGGACGCGTTGTTAAAAAGGAATCTCTTAACACCCAATATCAGGGAGCCAACCGGGTGGAAGTTCAGTTAGATAACCTTTCTACCGGTTCATACCTTATCTCTCTGCAGAGTGGAAAAGAAGTAGCTTCTAAACGCATTTTTGTTACCAGGTAATATCTTGGCAGCAGTTTGGATTGCCGGATTAGAAGGAAAGATGTAAGTGGGAAAATTTAGTCAAAGCCTTATTTTAGCGTCCGGCTTTTAGCGATGAAAACATCCTTGTATTTCACAGAAGACCACGAAATTTTCCGACAAAGCGTTCGGCAGTTTGTGCAGGCCGAAGTTGTACCTCATATTGAAAAGTGGGAAGAGGACGAGCACATACCGGGTGATGTATGGAAACGTATGGGCGAGTTGGGATTTCTCGGGATAAATATGCCCGAAGAGTATGGTGGAACAAATAATGACTTCTTTTATTCGGTTGTATTGCTTGATGAGATCGCTCGTAGCGGCTGCGCAGGTTTGGCTGCTGCGCATGGTGTGCATCAATACATGTCCACGGCTCATATTTTAAAAGCAGGAAGTCCAGAGCTGAAAAATAAATATCTCCCCGGGGCGATTGATGGATCGTTGATGGGAGCATTGGCCATCTCTGAGCCGGGAGCAGGTTCTGATGTTGCAAGTATTCGTACAACTGCCGTGAGAGAGGGAGATCATTATGTGATCAATGGCCAGAAAACGTTTATTACCAATGGTGTTTATGGGAATTTCGCTACAGTTGCCTGTAAAACCAAGCCCGATGCAGGAGCCGCAGGAATCAGCCTGATAGTTGTTGATCAAGGTACCCCGGGATTCACAACAAGAAAACTGAAGAAGGTTGGATGGAGAAGTTCTGATACCGGTGAATTGTTTTTTGAGAATGTAAAAGTTCCGGTTTCAAACCTTGTGGGGCAGGAGAATCAGGGATTTTATTATATCATGGAGAGTTTTCAGTTGGAAAGGCTCGTTGCGGGAATTTCAGCGGTTTATGGTGCCGAGTATGGAATTGACATTACACTTAAGTATATTAATGAAAGAGAAGCCTTTGGAAGAAAGATCAATAAGTTTCAAACTATCCGCCATCGGTTGGTTGATTTGGCTACTGAAGTGGAAGCGGCAAAGCATTTGACGCTCTATGCATCATGGCTTTTTGATACAGGTGAATTTGCTGTGAAGGAATGCTCAATGGTAAAGTTGCTTGCCACCGAACTTGGCAAGAAGGCCTCTGACATCTGCCTGCAATGTTTTGGTGGCTATGGGTACATGGAAGAATATCCTGTGGCCAGAATGTATCGAGATGCAAGGGTAGGGACAATTGTTGGCGGAACATCGGAGATTATGCGTGAGATTCTTGCCAAGATCATTATTGACGATACACAATACAATTCCGCATATAATCCGACAGGAAAAATTTTAACTGGAGAAAAAACGGAATCCTCACAAAGAACCACTGAAATCAAAACCGATAAACCAATTATTAACCAAAATAAAACTGCTACTATGAACGGTAAACCAGAGAAAGCTTCAGAGATCATTAAATCACTGCCATCAAGATTTAAAGCCGACAAAGCTGAAGGATTTGATGCTGTATTTCATTTCGATATTGCCGGAGGCAATGGCGGTCAATTTACTGTTACGGTGAAAGATAAGACGTGTGCTGTTGCCGATGGACTTCAGGGTGAGTCAACCTGCAAACTCACTGCCCAGGATGCTGTGTATGAAGATGTTGAGTTGGGCAGAACTAATCCGCAAATGGCAGTGATGACCGGTAAGATCAAGATCAACAACATCGGTG
Source organism: uncultured Chitinophagaceae bacterium (assembly GCA_964408105.1). Lineage (GTDB taxonomy): Bacteria > Bacteroidota > Bacteroidia > Chitinophagales > CAIOSU01 > BPHB01. The sequence goes on from CAYOYI010000376.1 coordinate 2,987, forward strand.
CGATGATGCGCTTCATCGGATTGTTTGACAGGCTGGGGTAAAATAGTTGACGGTTTCGGGTTTACGGTTTACAGTTTTTCCAACCAAACATGTAAACCGTAAACCGTAAACTTCCATGCTTGGATTACCAATTCCAGGAAATCGTTTCTTCCATTCCTGCGCGATTTCGCAAAGAAAAGGCGGCAGGCGTTTCAACCATTTTTCATTTTGACATCTCTGGTGACGGGGAAGCATTCACTATTGTAATCGACAATGAGAAGTGTGATTTAACCAAAGGCCTTGTCGGTACCCCAATATGCGTTGTAAAGGCTGATGCAAGAAACTATGTGAAGCTGGAAACCGGTGAGTTGAATCCGCAGCTTGCCCTGATGACCGGAAAGGTGAAAGTGAGTAACATCACCGAGATGATCCGCTTCTCAAAGATGTTCCGAAAGTTTAAGGAGAAAGCTTTAGAATCGGCTCAGTACATTGAGCGTCCTGAAAAGAATGGCCCGTTGGCGGGACTGAAAATTCTTGATTTCACTCGCCTGCTGCCAGGACCGCTTGCCACTATGCTGATGGCTGATATGGGCGCAGACGTAATAAAAATTGAAGACCCTGATTCGCCCGATTACATCCGCAGCTTTCCTCCATTCATTAATAATGAGTCTGCGTTTTATTTAAGCCTCAATCGTTCCAAGCGGAGCCTGGCGGTGAATTACAATTCGAAAGAAGGAAAAGAGATTATTTACAGGCTTGCAAAAACAGCTGATGTACTCATCGAGCAATTCAGGCCTGGCGTGATGGATGCACTCGGGCTTGGATATAATAATCTGAAGCAGATAAATTCAAAGCTGGTCTATGTTTCAATCACCGGATATGGGCAAACGGGGCCCTGTGCGCAAAAAGCCGGGCATGATCTCAATTATATCGGGTATAGTGGTTTGCTTGATACCACCGGAACAAATGATACTCCGGTGATTCCGGGTGGACAAGTAGCTGATGTGGCAGCAGGTTCATACATGGCGGTGAATGCCGCGCTTGCTGCATTATACTCAAGAGACAGAACAGGTGAGGGGCAGCATGTTGATGTCGCGATGCTGGATTGTGTGATGCCGATCACAGCTTTGCAAGTTGCTAATTATTATGGTGAGAGGAAAGAAACTCAGCGTGGTGAGTTTTCTTTATCCGGGGGAATTGCTAATTACAACGTTTATAAATGTGCTGATGGAAAATTTATTGCACTTGGCGCATTGGAGCCAAAGTTTTGGGAAAATTTCTGTGACCTTGTTGGCAGGCAAGAATGGAAACCAGGGATTCTATACACCGGAGAGAAAATGAATGAACTGAAAAAAGAAGTTGCAAATACATTTCTCACCAAATCTCGGAAGGAGTGGCTGCAAATTAGCGATAGCCGGGA
>CAYOYI010000377.1:0-4379 GCA_964408105.1 uncultured Chitinophagaceae bacterium
CTTTCTCCCCTGTATTTGATAGTGCAAGAGCTGATTTTGATTATAGTTTGATTTATTCAAACGATTGCGATTCGTTTATGGTGCAGTTCTACAATCACAGCACCGGAGGCACTTCTTACTATTGGGATTTCGGCAACAGCACTACTTCTGCCGACACAAATGTTGCTGTCACCTTTACGGCCGGGAGCTATGACATCATGCTTCAGGCAAATTCTAATCAGGAATGTTTTGTCAGTGACACCATTATCAAACCGCTCAGTTTCGCGGCAATAGTATCGAGCGCTGTTGCGGATTTTGACTACGTGGTTTTTCAAAATTGTGATATAGTTGAAGTGGAGCTGATAAACCTAAGCAGCCAGGCTTCGGATTTTTTATGGAAGATCAATGCCAATGTGGTAAGCGGTGGCTTTATTTCGAATGCTCCGATGTTATTTTACGAGCCTGCCACGCTTCATGTTGAACTCGAAGCTAACGGCATGAATAATTGCGCCAATAATGACTCGGTTTCAAAAACCATCTTCGTTCCCGCTCCTTTCGGATACCCTGGTGCTGATTTTATTTTTACGCCATCTGATCCGGAGACTGAGGAAGTGATTCAATTCACCAATCTGTCGCAGCATGCTGATACATCTTTATATCAATGGGATTTCGGAGACGGGAACATTTCAAGTGATGTCAATCCAAAACATTCTTACCGCGAAAAAGGGGAATACGAAATATGTCTCACTGCCGATAACGGACATGACTGCCCTGACATTGCCTGCAAGCGCATCCCGGTCACCTACACTGCGCTGATTGACCTGCCTACGGCCTTTACACCAAATGGAGACGACAATAACGATATCTTCATTGTTCGAGGAAAGGATATTATTAAATTAGACTTGAAAATCTTCAATCGCTGGGGAGAACTTGTTTTTGAAAGCCGCGATCCGCAAAAAGGCTGGGATGGAACCTACAAAGGCGAGTTGCAGGAAATGGATGTATATGTGTGGCTGCTGAATGCCACTCTGAAAACGAATGAAGAGATTTTCAGGAAAGGAAATGTGACGTTGTTGAGATAGCATATGGATTTGCAAATTACGATTCACGAATTAGGAATGTCCCCCTTGCGCGAGAGCATTATGGGTTGGCGAAGAAATAACGGCCGTGTATCTTGGAAATTTTTCTTTCATCTTTTTTCTTTCTTCTTTCTTCTTGCACCTTACTCCTTTTCCCAGGACATCCACTTCTCGCAATTCTACGCCTCACCGCTCACCCTCAACCCATCACTCACCGGCAACTTTGACGGATTGATGCGCTTTGGTGCTAACTACCGCAACCAATGGGGAAGTGTCACCGTGCCGTATCATACATTTTCGGCCTACACCGATTTGAACATGCTGCGCAGCAAGATGAACGGGAGTTGGTTGAGTATCGGCTTGTGCGCGGTGAATGACCACGCGGGTGATGGGAACCTGACAGTCAATAAAGCCTCATTGTCTGCTGCATATCACATCAAGCTGACTAAATGGAGAAAACTTTACTTGAGTCTTGGCTTTGCTGGAATTTTTGTTCACAAGAAAATTGATTTCTCGGCATTGCTTTTCGACTCGCAGTGGAGTGATGCCGGATTTGACAGTCAGATTGATCCGGGAGAAAATTATACCAGCAGCGCAATCAATTATTTTGACATGCAGGCCGGAGTTTCGATGTCGTATGAAGCCGACCGGAAATTCATTATCGAGGGCGGAATATCGTTGATTCACCTTGCGTCACCGACAGAATCTTTCTTTGGCGCAACGAATGAAGTACACCTGCGGCCGGTAGCTCACCTCTATTCCGATGTCGTGCTTGGCAAGAATTTGGGAATGCAGCCGGGAGTGGTTTATATGTATCAGCGCAAGGCGCAGGAGGTGATTTTCGGAACCAATTTCCGCATAGATAAAAAACTGACCTACTCCCGCAAGCTGCACATTTTCGCGGGCGTATGGTATCGTTATCTGGATGCACTTTTTCCTTTGATCGGAGGGCAGCTTCAAAATACAAGGGTACTGTTTACCTATGACATGAACTTCAGCAAATTGATCCCCGGCAGTCGTTCGGTTGGCGCTTTTGAAATTTCAATCGTGCATGTGCTGGATAAAAAGCGGGCAGTAAATACTGTGCGATATTGTCCGCGGCTATTCTGATTAATCTTTTAACTAAATAACTATTTTTACTCCCCCAATTTTAAAACCAGCAACGAAATGGAAAAAAGGGATGAGCATTCTGAGTTTACCGGCCTGAGCAGGGAAGACCTTGTTTTAAAATTAGAGGAGTTGCTGAATGACTCAGAGGTGCAGGAAATTATTTCAGCGGTTGATGATATCGAATCGGCTTACCAGGAATGCAACCGCGAACGATCTGAACAGGAATTACAAACCTTTCTGGATGAAGGAGGCTATGCCTCAGATTTTGTTCTGCAGAAAGATAAAACTGACAGCAGGTTTACTGAACTGTACAATATTTTTCGTGATCGAAAGGACAAGTTCTTTGAAGAGAAGAAAACGCGCGAGCGGGATAACCTCTATGCAAAGCGACAGGTCATTGACGAATTAAAAGCGCTGATCGAAAAAGGGGACAGCGTTGGTAAAGCTTTCCATCAGTTTCGCGAGTTGAGAGATCGCTGGAGAACTACAGGTGAAGTTCCGAAAGGCCAGGAAGAAGCGTTGCAAAGCGATTACCGCTTCCAGGTCGAGCGGTTCTATCACATCATGCGGATCACGCAGGGGCTGAAAGAGCTTGATTTGCAAAAACACTACGAAGCGAAAGCGGAATTGCTGAAAAGAATGGAGGAGTTGCTGCAGGAAAAAACCATCAGGAAAGTTGAAGCACTTGTCAGAAAATATCATGATGACTGGTATGACATTGGCCCGGTGCCGGAGTCGAAGAAAGATGAAGTGATCGGAAGGTTCAATGAAATCACCAATAAAATTTATGCGAAGGTCAGGGAACACTATGAGGGACTCAATCAAAAATATCTCGACAACCTGAAGGTTAAGGAGGCGCTTTGCGCTGATGTTGAAGCCATAGCCGCTGAAGAATACAATCACTTCCGCGAATGGGGGAACAAGACAAAAGAGATTCTGGATAAGCAGCAGGTGTGGAGAAAAACGGGCCGTGTTCCGAAAGAAAACTCCGACCAGATCTGGGAACGCTTCCGGAAAGCGTGCAACGAGTTTTTTGAAAAGAAACGGGCGTTCTTCCGGACGCTCAAGGAAGGTTATGATGAAAATAAGAAAGCGAAAGTTTCTATCTGCGAGCAGGCAGAAGCGTTGCAATCCAACACGGATTGGGAAGCAACTGCAAAGAAGCTGATAGGCCTGCAACGCAAATGGGAAAAGACCGCACCTGCTGGTCCGAAAGATGAGCGCCAATTATGGCAGCGTTTCAGGGCGGCTTGTGATAAATTTTTTGACGCGAGAAAAAATCATTTCGCAGCGCAGGATGAAGAAAGAAAAAACAATCTCGCTGCCCGTGAGGCAATAATCAATAAGTTGAATGAACTTATTCCTTCCATTACTTCAGCCGATGCGCTTCCGACTTTAAAAGCAATTGCACAGGAATGGGAATCGGCCGGAGAAGTGCCAATCAAATTGCGCGAGGATATTTTCAGGCGCTATTCAAAAGCCGTAGATGAGTGTTACGAAAAAATGGGAATGAATGAAAAGGATAAGGAGATGCTGAAGTTCGGCAACAAGATAGAACGGTTGAAAGGCTCTCCGGATGCGGTGCGATTACTTGAAGACGAAAAAAGGTTTCTGAGAAATAAGATTCGCAGCCTTGAAGACGAGGTTGCGAAGACTGAAAATAATATGGGCTTCTTTGCAAAGTCAGATAAAGTTGCAGCGTTGCTTCAGGATGTAATGAAAAACGTGGAACAGACAAAGGAACAACTGGAATCATTCCAGAAAAAGCTGGAATTGCTGGAAAAAAATCTGCCGAAGAAAGCTCAAATTCGGTAACTTCCGTACTTGTAAACCCAAACGGATTTTTCACATTTCATTATGAACAGCCATGTTACCGATGAGCTTGTGCCTGTTATCTCCGAAAATCAGGAAGATTTTTTCAAGGTTCTCGTAGAAAATACTGCGGATGGTATCGGGGTGATTGATTTTAAAGGTGCAATTAAATATCACAGCGCTGCTGCCAACAGGATTGTGGGGACAGATGCATCGGCAAATCCCGGGAATATTTTTGAGTTTATTCATCCGGAAGATAGGAAAACATTGCAGCAGGAATTGGAGAATTTGAAAGCAAATCCGAGTACGATTCGAGCTATCACTGTGCGGTTTGGATCAAACGCTGCTTTGAAATACGTTGCCGCCAGGCTGAATAACCACGCTGAGAATCATGCAATA
>CAYOYI010000378.1:0-4359 GCA_964408105.1 uncultured Chitinophagaceae bacterium
GTATCATTTATTAATAAAGCCTGGGTGATAACGGAAGATGATATTAATACGGGTGACTCGGTTGCTGTAAGCACTTCATGGTACGCAACCCCAGGGCAGTCTGATGACTGGATGATCACTCCTGCTATTATACTTGATTCTTTTTCACTGCTTGAGTGGAATGCAAGAGTGTATGAAGCTCCATATCCCGATGGTTACGAGGTTCGCCTTTCGACAACTGATACCGCATTGGCGTCATTTACTAATTTGCTTTTTAAAATCGCTGCCGAGAACTACGATTGGACGAACCGAACTATATATCTCCCCGACTCCGGTTTCCAAAACCAAACGGTTTATATCGCCTTTCGAAATAACTCATTTGATCAGAACCAGCTTTTCATTGATGATATTGCTGTAAGAAGCCTTCCATCGGTTGATGCTTCTGTTGTAAATGTTGAAGTTCCGTTTTCATCCTGCCAGCTTTCCGCAGATGAGGATATTACTGTTACGGTCAAGAATCTCGGCAGAAACGTGCTTACAAGTTTTGATCTTTCTTATGTTGTTTATGACGGAGTCGCTTATGACACAACTACTGAAAACGTAACTGCTTCCATCCCGACTAATGGAAGTTTTGATTACACGTTTACGACAGGGGCAGATTTTTCAACTTTAGGGGCAGCTTACAATGTAAGCGTTTTTGTCATCGCTTCAGGAGATGCTGATGCCAGCAATGATGTAAGTAGTATGTCGGGAGTGATTAACGTTGCGCCACATGATTTTGCAACTCCGTACAATTCAAGTTTTGAGTCGCAGTCAGAGTTGCTGGGTTGGTCATACGAAGATGTCAATAATGACGATTATACGTGGTACTTAGCGGCAGGAGGGGCTAACACCGGAGATTTGTTTTTCATTTATGAATATAACAATGATGCGGTAACAGCAGCCAACGATTGGCTGTTTTCAACGTGTCTGGATTTGGAATCAGCTAAAGCCTATGAGTTGACGTTTTATCACAGTGTCGGAAACTTTCAGGGAACTATCTATCCTGAAAAACTTAAAATTGGAATTGGCGCCAGCCCGGTATCCTCGTCTATGGACACAATTGATAATCTCGGAGTTCTTACTAATGATTCATATGAGATGCATACCACACGATTTACTGTTCCAAGTTTTGGCGTTTATTATATTGGTTTTCACGTTTACAGCGATCCTGATCAGTATTATCTGGCATTGGATGATGCAAGGGTTCGGGAATTGCCACCTCCGGTTGCAGCTATTAATACTAGTATAAATGGTCTTGTTGTCAATTTCACAAGCACCTCTACCGATGCCGACAGCGTTCATTGGGACTTCGGGGATAGCAATACTTCCACTAATGTGAATCCGCAATATACTTACAGCTCACCCGGAACTTATACAGTTTGCCTGATTGCTACAAATCCTGTTGGCGCAGATACGGTTTGTATTTCTCTCACGGTGGATACATTGACTACTGGTATTTCAGGAGTTAATGAGAAGCTGTTGAATGTTTATCCGAATCCAACCAACGGAATGATAAAAATTGAAACTTCTGATTTGAATGGTGAAGGATTTATCAATGTCTATGATTACATTGGAAAGAGAGTGGTCAGCAGGCAAATTCAAAAAGCATTTACGGAGATTGACCTTTCAGATAAGTCAAGCGGAATTTACACCGTTGAGATCAGGTTCAGCAATTCTTCGGTGCAACGTAAAATTGCGCTGCTCCGATAGTTTGACTTATGAGCATACTCAGAGTTATTCTGGCAATAATATTTCCGCCATTAGCGGTGGTTGACAAAGGGTGTGGTTCATTTCTGATTGTGTTAATTCTAACCATTTGCGGATGGATCCCTGGAGTGATCGCAGCTTTGATAATTTTGAACAAAGGAAAATAGGTAATGGATTTTGGAAGAGCAGAAGATCTGGATTCGGTTGATTTTACGCTACCCGAAGATCACCCTGATACTTTAAGGATATTGCAGGAATTCAAGCCAAAACGAAATGAACCCAAAGTTTATGTGGGATGTGCAAAGTGGGGGAGAAAAGAATGGGTAGGGAAAATCTATCCAGAAAAAACAGCCGAAAAAGATTATCTCAAGCATTACGCGAAGAATTACAACTGCATTGAGTTAAATGCAGTGCACTACCGCATTCCTCCTGAATCCTGGGTGACAAAATGGAAAAGCTTCGCAAATGCAGATTTTAAATTTTGTCCAAAAGTTTATCAAGGCGTAAGTCATATTCAAAGACTGAAGAATGCGGAAAGGATAACGGAGATATACCTTGACCGCATGAACTTGTTTGGTGAAAATCTGGGTACGATCTTTTTGCAGTTGCCTCCGAATTTCGGTCCGAAGAATTTCCCTGCTGTTGAAGCATATCTGAAATATCTTCCGAAGGATAAGTATTCATTCGCAGTAGAATTCCGCCATCCCGATTGGTTCAAGCCTTCCAACGTGGTGGAAGAAACATATCAATTGCTCAGAGAGGAGGGGATTACTTCGGTAATAACGGATGCTGCCGGCCGCAGGGACGTGATCCATCAGCGGTTAACTACTTCGCTTGCATTCATCAGGTTTGTTGGAAACAGCTTGCACCCGACCGATTATTCACGCATTGACGATTGGATCAAACGGTGTAAACGGTGGCTCGACCAGGGATTAGATACCTTGTATTTTTTCATGCATCACCATGATGAGCGTTACTCACCAGAGCTTTCTACTTATCTGATCCAGGAGATGAACAAAGTTTGCGGATTGAAACTTCAGGAGCCGATCTGGGTAGGTGAACCGGAAAAGATTTGACTGTGATTTTTGTGATTGAATGATTACTGTGATAATTTGAGTGCCGAATTTTTTCTTTTAGATCGCAATTTTCTTTACCAATAATCAATAGTCAATTGTGAGCGACCATCATTTCATTCCATACAAGAAAGAAACCTATCCTGCTGAAGAAATGCTTCGCAGAAGCACTGCTTTTTATGAATTTATGAATGGAAGGAGAACGGTTCGCGAGTTCTCGGACAAATCCGTTCCAAAGGAAGTAATTGAAAATATTATCATGACTGCTTCCACAGCACCATCAGGCGCGCACAAGCAGCCGTGGACATTTTGTGCGGTTGCAGATGCAAAATTGAAAGGCGAGATCAGAAAAGGGGCCGAGCAGGAGGAATATGAAAACTATCATGGGCGAATGCCCGGTGAATGGCTCGATGACCTCAAGCCTTTCGCAACTGATTGGCACAAGCCATTTTTGGAAATAGCACCTTGGCTGATTATTGTATTTCGCAGGATTTACGAATTACAAGATGGCAAAAAAGTAAATAATTACTACGTGAATGAATCGGTTGGCATTGCAACAGGGTTTTTGCTAACCGCTATTCATCATGCCGGATTGGTTGCCTTAACTCATACTCCAAGCCCCATGAATTTTCTTGGCAAGATTCTTAACCGCCCGGAAAATGAGAAGCCTTTTTTACTGATCCCCGTTGGTTATCCTGCTGAAAATGTAAAAGTGCCGGATTTGAGAAGAAAGGGAATGGAAGAAGTCATGGCCGGATATAAGTTTCTCAATTTGAACACTCTTCTAACTTTTCTTGTAGCCATCCTTTCTCGGTGAGCATTTTCTCTTTATCAATTTTCTTTCTCAGATTCTCCGTTTCGCTTTTGTCATAAGGCCGCAGCTTCATTAATGATTTTGTAAAACGGATGGTGTTCAGATAGTTCCTGCTGTGGTATGACATCTCTTTTTTTCTATGCACAAACTGGCGGAAGCTGTCAAGCTGCGAATCGAGAATATCGTATTCATCGGTTTCATAGTAGGTCTTTATCAAAAGCACGCGCGCATCTGCCGTAATGAAAATATCTTTGAACTCAACTTCCTGCATGATCTCAATGACCTTCGCGTATTCCTTCTTCTCGAAAGATAATTTGGCAAGGTTGTAATTCAAGTAATCCCTTTGATACTGCTCTTCCAGCAGATTTGAATATTCCCGGATGAATTTTTCCGTCCAGTCGAACTCCTTCAGCTTAAGGCCAACTGCAACTATGTTTTTATAAGGTCCGGGCGGGATGCTCCCTTTGTCATCAAGTATAACCCTGGAGTTTAATCCAAGCTTGTACAATTCGAACAGTTCTTTCACATATTTGCTGTCACCAGAATTCAATCGCTTTATGGAATAGTTTCTGGCAATGGCATGCAGCTCCGCAGCTTCTTCTTTCGGAATCTGATTTCGGAATTGCTTCAGACGCTTTTTCAGATCTGAGAAATGCTTTTCATTCTCCGGCTCGGTAAGCAGCAACAGGCCGTCATAGTAAAGATTCAGGAGAGGAATGTCGTAGCTGTTGCTTTTTAGGTGCG
>CAYOYI010000379.1:0-4350 GCA_964408105.1 uncultured Chitinophagaceae bacterium
TGATGCTTACAATTCTCAGCGGAAATGATACGGTTGGATTGGTTGAAGTTGCTGGTATTCTGCTGTGGTTGATAGGATTTTTCTTTGAGGCTGTGGGTGATTACCAGATGTACGCCTTTAAGAAAAAACCGGAGAACAAGGGCAGGATCATGAAATACGGCTTATGGAAATACACCCGGCATCCGAACTATTTTGGCGAAGCTGTTATGTGGTGGGGAATTTTTCTGATCTCAGCGAATAATATCTATCCCCTGCTTTCAGCCATCAGTCCGGTATTGCTCACTTTTCTTTTATTGCGTGTTTCGGGAGTAGCAATGCTCGAGAGAAAGTATGACGACAACCCGGAGTATCAGGAGTATGTTAGGAAGACGAGTGCGTTTGTGCCGTGGGTGGTGAAATAGGAAATAAACGGCTGGTTCATTACCTTTATTCTTTGAGGTGCAAAAGATCAATCCTGCAGATTTAGCCTTTATCCGTTGACTGTTGCGGGCTTTAATGAACAATAGAAATAAAAAAACATTTTTGAGAGCTCTGCTTCTAATCTTGATCATGTTTTCCAAATCCCTAACCTCGTTTGGCCAAGATACTATATTCACGATAAGCGGAGATACAATCTTGGCGGAAATTATTGAGTACTCGGATAGAATTACTTATACGGTTCAGGGTAAAAGCTTTTTGAAGACCATTAGTGACTCTAAGGTTCTCAAAGTAACAAAAGATCGAGCTTATTCTGATGCAACAAGAAATCTAATAACAAAGACTGTTGATGGTTGCTATTTTAAAAAGGACGAAATAGGTAATAAACGGATATTAAGAACTGTATCAAAAACACTCCATGAAATCTACAATCAAAAAATTATTGTCTCATTTGAAAAGGTAGATTCAGCCTATTATCTCAATTTCTACTATTTGAATGCGGATTTACCATATAAATTAGAAATTACCAAAGGTGCATTATTGACCTTTAGGTTAGCAAATAACTCTAAAATCGTCCTCAAATCCGCAGACAACTACCATGAAGAAAGAATGTTGGATGCGGCAATCTCGAAAATTATTCCAAGTGTCAATGCGAAGTTTTCAGTACTTGAAAGTGACCTCAAACCATTAAGTGAAAGTGATATTGTACAAGTTACAATCGAATTAGAAGTCGGCTCAATAAGTCACGAGCCGAGGCGTAAATTGAGTAATCAAATCTTGGAACTGGCGAGGTGCATCAATATTACAAAGTAATACTGTAACTATCCTTTCTGTATTGTCTAAGGGAGGTGCAGTCGGTTTCCATGTTATATCATAGCGGGGTAACGGAAATTAGCTAAAAGAAGGGAATCCAAGCCCGAACCATTATTAGTCGCAATTCGAATAAAAGCATATTTGAGCCGAATCGAAAAAATAATCGGCTCATAAATCGCTTTATATTGAGCCGAATAAATGGTATAATTGGCTCATGAAGTATCTCTGGCAGCAAAGGGACTGGCCCGCAAATATGTCAGCATCACCAAAACATCAAAAGCCACCGCTACAAGAGACTTGCAGGACCTCGCAGACAAGGGTGCGTTAGCCGCTTCAGGCGGAGGCAGAAGCACAAGTTATAGCGTCAATTTATGAAGCGGGAAGTTTATCGAAAGTGATGTTGTACCCAATAAAAAAGGCAGCTATGAACTTGTTCACAACTGCCTGATTTTCTGGTGGTGAGGGAGGGAATCGAACCCCCGACACAAGGATTTTCAGTCCTTTGCTCTACCGACTGAGCTACCTCACCTTTTTGAAGGAACGCAAAGGTATAAATTTTGATTGACGAATCCCCAATGTCGAATGACGAATTTTTGCGGGTTGCAGAGGTAAATTAGAATTAATGGAGAAGGGTTGGAGACCAGACTACATACGGAGGAATCCGTACTTCAGCACGCAGTAAATCGCCCGGAATCCATCCTTCCAGTTGATCTTTTTGCCTTCAGCGTAAGTACGTCCGTAGTATGAGATACCTACTTCGTAAATGCGGATGTTTGGTATGCGTGCAATTTTTGCAGTCACTTCCGGTTCAAAACCAAACCTGTTCTCTTCCAGTTGTATCCCTTTAAGAATATCGGCACGGAACAGCTTATAGCAGGTTTCCATATCCGTAAGATTCAGATTGGTGAACATGTTACTGACGAAGGTCAGGAACTTGTTACCGATGGAGTGCCAGAAGAAAAGTATGCGATGCGGATTGCCACCCATGAATCGCGAACCGTAAACAATGTCGGAGCGATCATCAAGCATGGGCCTTAGCAGCAAATTGAATTCCTCAGGATCGTATTCCAAGTCGGCATCCTGAACAATGATGAGATCACCGGTGGCTTCCTTAAAACCCCTGTGCAAGGCAGCGCCCTTTCCCTGGTTTACCACCTGCTCATATAACTTGACATCAATTCCCGGATTATCAGCGATGAATTTTTTTACGACTTCTATTGTGTTATCCTTTGAGCCGTCATCCACCACGATCAGCTCTTTGCTAAGGCCATTCAGGAGATTAACCTTCGCAACCGTTTCAAGTACCTGGGTAATGGTTTTGCTTTCGTTATAAGCCGGGACGACAACAGAAATCTTCTGGAACTTCATAGGTAATTCGGACGCTTAGTTAGGAAACAAATGCAAGATTCTTAAAAGTAATAGAATAATGCTGTTTTACGGAAAGGTTTCTGAAAGGTTGTGCTAAACCTCAGGCTTCAATTGGAAGCCGGATGGAATAAACTTTACCCCGCTTCACTTTCAGATAGGTTTGTTTCAGCCAGGGATTCAGCAGCTTCAGGGTTTTGTAATTAGTGCCATTCTCAATTGCAAAAGCCGCCAAATCATCAATATTATTCTCAACCTCAATGGTCCTGAATTGAATCGGGTTATACAAATCTTCCTGTTTGATTGAGAAGCCAAATTTCTCAGGGTCATTGAATATCTCTTTCAGCGCAATGATCCTGAACACATACCGTGAAGTTTCATCATTGAGATAAAGATCATAATAGGAATCTCCTTTTTGCTGTTCCATGATTTTTTTCAGGCGGCTTTTGCCCATGTTATATGATGCCGCAGCAAGCGTCCAATTGCCAAATTCATCATAAGCCTTATTCAGGTATTTACATGCAGCCTGGGTACTTAATTCAATATCATATCGCTCATCCACCACGTTGTTGATCTCGAGTCCGCTTTCTTTTCCGGCTGATTCAACGAATTGCCAGAACCCTGCTGCATCAGCCGGAGAGATGACATTGCGCAACCCGCTTTCCGCAAGCGCAGCATATTTAAAATCATCAGGCACACAATTTTCTTCAAGTACCTGCTCTATTAAAGGCATCCAGCGTGATGCTAATTTGAAAAGCTGAAGGGTATTGGAATGCCAGTAGGTATTCACCAACAGTTCACGATCAAGGCGCTCCTTAACATCATAACTTGAAAGCGGGACAGATTCACCTGCAAATTCAACCTGGTATGGAATTTCTACCGCGCCAAATTTCAGCGAGGCAGGTTCTTGCTTAGACGGTTCCGGTATTGGTGCCTGCTGGTTGGAACGAAAAATGATGGAAAGCGAGATCATCAATCCAACAAATAACAGGACGGGCTTTGATGACCGGTGCGACATCTAAGAGGATTTTGGTTTTTTATATACGGGCACAGCAGAGCAAGGTTCGCCATACATCAGGCTCTGAACTAACGGCTGAAGCTTGTTGGTTATTGCCAAAAAAGCCGATGATGGCAAAGGCTTATCTCCGCAGCCTTTGATAACCACACGGGCTCCTTCAAACTGCGATGCGTCCAGATTCTGAATGGCTTCCATCAGCAAGGCATTTTCGGCCTCATTGCTGTTTCCAAACAAAATTCTCTTCGCGAAAGGTTGAAGTAATGATGCCACCAGCATATAAGCCCACAGGGGAATGAGCGCTTCGTTCGAACAAAAAACCGTTACCACTTTGCCGGAAAATTTACTCCAGTCAATTTTCTTCATCTCTTCGCGGAAAAGTTTTTCCATCAGTACCATGTCCTTCACCAAAAATGGCCTGAGATCAAACGGCTCTATTGTTTCTTTCGGAAGATAATAGGCAAGATCAATCGTAATGATCCCGCTTTGTTCTACCCTATTGACTAATGATTGTTGTTCCACAATTCAATAAACAAGCTTGCGCTAAAAAGATTTCAATATCATAAAAGAAATACTCTTTCATGAAAATACCAAGAGACTTAGTACGAGCGGAAAGGGTGTGGTCTGAAAAAATGTACGCTCAGTAAAACTTGTATCGTTCGTCAGTGATATCGGCTGCCTTGCGGATGGCCTCAGCGAGCGTACCATCAACCCGAGATTCAGCCTGACGTGTAAGCATC
>CAYOYI010000380.1:0-2824 GCA_964408105.1 uncultured Chitinophagaceae bacterium
AGAACGTTGCAAAGAAATATAACATCTCTCGCCAGGAGCAAGACGAATTTTCATTGCAATCACAGGAGAAATATCAAAAGGCATTTAAAGCAGGAAAGTTTAAAGATGAGATAATCGAAGTGGCGGTTACACAAAAAAAGGGGGATATCAATAGGTTCAATGAGGACGAACATCCCCGAATAACTTCGCTCGAAAAACTTTCGAATCTCAGCCCTACATTTGCCAAGGGCGGTACGGTCACCGCAGGAAATTCATCCGGGATAAACGACGGGGCATCAGCCTTGTTTATTGTATCTGAGAAGTTTGTCAAAGAACAAAATCTAAAACCTCTTGCCCGTGTAACCTCAATGGCCGTGGCAGGGGTATCTCCGGACATAATGGGAGTTGGTCCTGTGCCGGCAACTCAAAAGGCATTGAAGCGCGCTGGTCTTAAAATTCAAGACATCGGTTTGGTGGAATTAAATGAAGCATTTGCCTCACAATCCATTGCCTGCATCCGTGAACTTAACATTGACCCATCAATAGTGAATGTGAACGGTGGTGCAATTGCGCTTGGCCATCCGCTGGGGTGTTCCGGGGCGCGAATCTCAACCACCCTTATTCATGAAATGAAGCGAAGGCCTGATGTGAAATATGGGCTTGCAACAATGTGCATTGGGGTAGGGCAAGGCGCGGCAGTGATTTATGAGCGTGTCAACTAATCGCAGGATGAAGCTCATCATTTTCACAGCGCCATCAGGTGCAGGAAAAACCACTATTGTCCATCGCCTTTTGGATATCAATCCTCAGCTTGCTTTTTCTGTTTCAGCAACGACACGAAAAAAACGCGATTACGAAATTGATGGGAAACATTACCATTTCATTTCAGAAGGCGAATTCAAAAGTAAAATTCAAAAAGGCGACTTCGTTGAGTGGGAGGAAGTTTATCCTGGTATATTCTATGGTACTTTAATAAGCGAGGTGGAGCGATTATCTGGGGAAGGCAAAGCAATAGTTTTTGATATTGACGTGAAAGGCGCGTTGCAGATCAAAGAAAAATATGGCGATTTGGCACTTGCTATTTTCGTTAAACCTCCCTCAATTGAAACTCTCAAAGAACGGCTGACCAACCGGAATTCCGAAAGTGACGAAACCATGACAAAGCGGCTCGAACGGGTTAATTACGAGATGACTTTCGAGAAAAAATTCGACAAAGTTCTGGTTAATGATAACCTGGACGGTGCTGTTTCTGAGGCTGAAAGGATAATTGGCAGGTTTCTTGAACTACACTGACAAAACCTTTTCCATATGCGGGCGTATAACCGTCATATGATCACGCAAACCACTCAGGGTGTCAAGATAAGTGTCGAGGCATTCTTTCAGCAGGATTACTCCAATCCTGTCAATTGGGAATACATGTTTGCTTACCGCATCACCATTGAAAACACAAGTGGCCATACGGTTAAACTTTTGAAACGCCATTGGAATATTTTCGACTCCATTGGTGAGTTCAAGGAAGTCGAGGGTGTTGGAGTTGTTGGCAAGCAGCCTATTCTCAAACCTGGCGAATCGCACCAATACGTTTCCGGCTGCAGCCTCAAAAGCGAAGTTGGACGCATGTCGGGTAATTACCTCATGCAGCGTGTAGATGATGGTAAACTCTTCCGCGTAGTAATCCCTGAGTTTGAGCTGATCGCACCACTAAAGCTTAACTGACCTGGCCTTACAGGTCTGTCTCTTCATTCGTCATTTCTTTTTTGCGTGTATTCATCTCGTTTATTCTCTGGTATTTTTAGTAGCGCCTGACCTATTCGGTTTAGTACTTACTTTTTAGCTGAATGATGCCACCAGGTCACAAAGACTCAAAGTCCTTAGGCCTTTGTGGCAAAAAATCACTTGGTTTTTATCACGCGCAATCATTTAATCAGCAAATCAGCGATCCGGCTTTTTATCAATGCAATCATTCCAATCATATAAATCATAGTCTATCTTCGCTCCATGAAAATTTTAATGGTTTGCCTCGGCAACATCTGTCGCTCACCGATTGCCGAAGGCATCATGAAATCGAAAATTGAAAAACATGGATTAAAGTGGCTGGTAGATAGTGCAGGCACCGGCTCGTGGCACATGGGTGAGCAGCCGGATGAACGAGCCATCGAAGTGGCCGGCAGATATGGTATTGATATAACCTACCAGCGGGCACGGCAGTTTGCACCATACGATTTTGAAAAATTTGACCTGATATTCGCGATGGACAGCGCCAATTACAATGATATTTTGCGTTTGGCTTTGTCGGATGACGAAATGAAAAAGGTTGTCCTTATTCTGAATGAGGCGTTTCCCGGAAGCAATAAAAGCGTCCCAGACCCCTACTGGAATAACGATGGCTTTGAAGAAGTCTTCGATATGCTGGATAAAGCGTGTGAAGCCATCATTAAAAAATACGCGGTAAAGATATGAGCAAAGTGAAACCATCGCTGCCTTCAGGCACCCGCGACTTTGGCCCGGAAGAATTACGGAAGCGCAACTACATTTTCGGAATAATAAAAAGTGTTTTCGAGAAATACGGGTTTCAGCCGTTAGAAACACCGGCCATGGAGAATCTCTCCACCCTTAACGGAAAGTACGGAGATGAAGGAGATAAACTCTTGTTCAAAATTCTGAACAGCGGGGATTTTCTGAAGGATGTACCGCAGGAACAATTGGTCTCACGTCTATCATCTAACATCTCAAATTTAATTTCAGAAAAAGGCCTGCGCTATGATTTGACAATTCCCTTTGCCCGCTATGTAGTACTGCATCAGCATGAAATCACTTTCCCATTTAAGCGATATCAAATACAACC
>CAYOYI010000380.1:2834-4335 GCA_964408105.1 uncultured Chitinophagaceae bacterium
ATGGCGAGCTGAACGGCCGCAGAAAGGACGCTACCGTGAATTTTATCAATGCGATGCGGATGTGATTGGAAGTGATTCGCTGCTGAATGAAGTGGAGTTGGTTCTGATTTATGATGAGGTGTTTGAAAGATTAAAGATGAAAGATGTGAGAGTAAAGGTTAACAACAGAAAATTGTTGGTTGGCATCGCGGAGAAAAACAAGATCCGGGACAACCTGACATCATTCACCATCGCGTTGGATAAGTTGGATAAGATCGGGGAAGAAAAAGTAAAGGAAGAACTGAAAGCCGGTGGGATTGATGTAAAAGCCCTGGACACCATCATCGAACTGAAAAGTTTAAGTGCGGATAAAAAGATCAATTACCTCGAAAAATATTTTTCGAAAGAGGAGCAGAACCAATTTGGGCTGAATGAGATAAAGTATGTCCTGGCACAAGCGGATGCTTGCGCCAGTTTGGAATTTGACCCAACCCTCGCCCGCGGCCTCGACTACTACACCGGCACCATCTTCGAAGTAAAAATGAATAATGTGAACATGGGCAGCATTGGTGGTGGCGGTCGCTACGACAACCTCACCGGGGTGTTCGGCCTCCCCGGTGTTTCCGGTGTAGGGATTTCTTTCGGAGTGGAACGCATCTATGATGTAATAGAAGAACTGAAACTGTTCGACAACATTGATTTGCAATCCAACACCACGCGCGCTTTATTCATCAATTTTGGCGGTGAAGCCGAAACAAGATCATTTCAATATCTGCAACAACTCAGAGCCAAAGACATTCCTGCAGAGATTTATCCTTCATCAGAAAAAATGAAAAAGCAGATCGGATATGCGGACAAAAAGAGAATTCCCTATGCAATTTTCGTGGGTGAAGAAGAGCTTAAAAACAGTACACTTCAAATTAAGAACTTGAAAACAGGCGAACAGTCTGCTCATACGATTGATGAGGTGATACAGTTGTTGAAATAAGACTACCTGGCACTAATAGTTAAGGAGATTATTAACCACTTCAAGGAAGGAAGGATTTTTTATAGGAATTTTCCATATTTTAGAATCTATCCCTAGAAATGCCAGGAGAAAACGCAATACCTTTTTATGATGTGATCGTTGTCGGTGCTGGCCTATCCGGTATTGGTGCTGCTTATCATCTGCAGCATGACTGTCCGGATAAAACATTTGCGGTACTTGAAGCACGCTCCGCTATGGGAGGCACCTGGGATCTTTTCAAATACCCGGGCATCCGTTCCGACTCTGATATGTTCACAATGGGATTTCCTTTTAATCCCTGGGAAAGCCCGAAAACGCTTGCGGATGGGCCTTCTATACTGCAATACATCAAAGACACCGCGGCAAAATTCGGCATTGATAGAAAAATCAGGTTTAACCATAAGGCAACTGATGCCTCATGGAGCGATGACGAAAAAATGTGGACAGTAACTATTGCGCCTCACGCAACCGTGCCCCATCAAAAACTGAGTTGCAAATACCTGTTCATGTGTAGTG
>CAYOYI010000381.1:0-4300 GCA_964408105.1 uncultured Chitinophagaceae bacterium
AGATTCTCTGAACGTTCAGGTGTCCAAAAAGGTGTTCCTTAATGGAAAGGAAGAGGAAAAAGTCCTTGAGATTAAAGATTGGCAAAAGGAACTAGCTTCATTTAAAGAGGCTGACATCAATAAGAAATCTTTTCTTGGAAAATACCAGGTAGACAGCACCGTGGATGGAGATAAAACAACCATTCATTATGAGGCTTTGGATAATAATTTTCTTACCCGTGAAATGGAAGTTGTTTTTGAAGGGAAGAAGCCGGCTAAAATTTCAGCAACCATCAAGGCCAAGAATGTTCTGTACAGTTCAACTCAAACACTCTCTTATGCTCTAAATGAGGGTTATGAAATATCGGGATGGCAGTCAATCAAATTCCTTGAGCCGGATAGCTTCCACATAAAGGTTTCAGTTCTTCAATAGCTAACCTTTATAGTTCTGATAGAAATAACAGATCGTTTCGATACCTTTCAGGAAATTGAACACGCCAAAATGTTCATTGGGCGAGTGAATAGCATCCGAATCCAAGCCGAAACCCATCAGCACTGATTTTAAGCCTAACTCTTCTTCAAACAAAGCCACAATTGGAATGCTTCCTCCGGTTCGAGCAGCTACGGGCTTTTTACCGAAGCTCATCTCATAGGCTTGCTCAGCGGCCTTGTAGGCGGAAGAATCGGTTGGAACAAAAACGGGCTTACCCCCGTGATGAGGCGTGACTTTCACTTTTACGGATTTTGAAGCAATGGATTTGAAGTGTTCGGAAAAGAGTTTCGTGATTTTTTCCGGATCCTGATTTGGAACTAACCGCATGGAGATTTTAGCATAAGCTTTTGAAGGAAGAACCGTTTTTGCTCCCTCTCCAATATATCCTCCCCAAATACCATTCACATCCAGCGTGGGACGGATCGTAGTATGTTCCATCGGGGTGTATCCTCTTTCACCTTCTAAAGCCGACACTTCAAGATGCTTCTTGTACTCCGTTTCATCAAAGGGTATCCGCGCCATTTCCTCTCTTTCGTTTTTTGTCAACTCCAAGACATCATCATAAAAACCAGGTATCGTGATGTGGTTGTTCTTATCCTTCAGGGAAGTAATCATTTCACACAGGATGTTAATTGGATTTCCAACCGCGCCACCATAAACACCCGAATGCAAATCGCGATTTGGTCCGGTAACCTCAACTTCCAGATAACTTAGCCCACGCAATCCGACAGTAATTGAAGGCACATCATTTGAGATCATCGAAGTGTCGGAAATGATGATAACATCGGCTTTAAGCTTTTCCTTATTTGCTCTTACAAAATCCCCAAGATGATCTGAACCGACTTCCTCCTCTCCTTCTATCATGAATTTTACATTACAGGTCAGTTGGTTCAATTTGATTAAAGCTTCAAAGGCCTTTACGTGCATATACATTTGGCCTTTATCATCGCAGGCTCCCCGTGCGTAAATCTTCCCGTCCTTCAACACGGGCTCAAAAGGTGGTGAATCCCACAGGTCAAGCGGGTCAGGAGGCTGAACATCGTAATGGCCATAGACAAGAACTGTGGGCAATGAATCGGAAATGATCTTCTCACCATAAACCACCGGAAAACCTTTTGTTTCACACATCTCCGCATTTTCAGCTCCGGCATCTTCCAGTTTTTGCTTAACCCATTCTGCAGCTTTAACCACATCACTTTTAAATCTTGTATCCGCGCTTACCGAGGGTATTTTCAGCAAGCTGAAAAGCTCATCCAAAAACCTTGATTCGTTCATGCCGATATATTCTTTTATCTCAGTCATCTTTTGTTTTTTTTAGAGGCATTAAAGATACATTTTAGAAACCTTGAACTTCCGGGGAATAAAAAATCACTTAATTGTGGATAAGTAATTTGCGCAGCACGCTAACCGCATTAATAAAAAATCTAAGTTGCGGCAATTCACGGGACACCGGTTAGTCCTGTAAACACGGAAAAGGGTAGACGTTTCTGAAAAAATCAGGGATGTCTGTAGATTTTACACAACAGGAGTTTAAGATACTCCAACTTGCCATGGACGGAAAGGATAATGCCGAGATTGCCTTTCGCCTCAAGATATCCAAGAACACGGTTCGGTCATATCAGTCGCGGATACAAATGAAACTCCTTAGATATGGTGTAAGGACGCGCAAGGATTTGAATGCCTTTCTGGAAAAGAATGACTTAGAAGATTTTTTGAATCAATAATTATTCTCCCACCTCAATTTCTAACCTAAGCAGATGGCTGGAGAAATTCTTTCCCAGGTTATCCATGCGCATCGAGCTGCTGCCCCCGCCATCAAGCGCTTCATGACAAATGAAGTTCAGCGATCCAAGGTTATCCCATTCGTAACGATCTACTCTTCCCTTTATCAGACCACTAAAATGTTTCTTCACAAGTTCAGCAGTTAAATACTTTTTAAGTACCGGGTAATCCTCAGGCTTGCGCGCCATCACACCGATGTTGCATATATCGTTTTTATCTCCGGATCGAGCGCTGGCTATGTCAATCAATTTTATCTTTTTCATAGGAGCTTCATTTAGATTTCAAAAATCTCCACCTCTTCCTTAACCACCTCACGTGGAATCAAGGTTGGCCATAAACTCAGCTTAACCCTGTTGGCCTTTCCCCAGCCCGGCATGCTGTTTATTCCGGGAGGGCCATTCAATCCGAGGCACGTGATCGCACCCATTGCCATACGGCCGGTACGCTCATCACTATGTTTAATAGTTACGCGAACACCCAGCTCGTTAGCTTGCTCAAGCCATTCCTTTGAAGGAGCTGGTGCGGCATCTCCGTGGATTCCATTTACTCCAACAATTGAAAATTCTGATCGTTCGATTTTCACAGGAAGGTTCGCCCAGATCTTTATCACTGCATCAATGAACTTCGTACATTTTTCATGGGCATAAGGCCAGGAGAAAAAGAAAAATTGTTCGCTGATATATCCGCCAAATTGACCCATTGCCAGCTTCAATTTCTCGGGGCGTGGCTTGCCTTTTGCGCCTTTGAAGGAAACTTTGTTTGGTCCAATATCTTCTAATTCGATTTGCGTCAGATCAACTGTCACATCAGGTGTTATGTAATTGGCTGGGTCATGAATTTCATAAACAAGCTGTTCACGGATCGTGTTGCGGCTTACCCTTCCTCCCTGGCTTTCAAGTTTTGTGAAAGTTGCAGAACCATCTTCCTTCACATGGGCAATAGGATATCCAAGATTATGAATCGGGTAATCCATCGGCCATTCGGCATAAGAATTTCCACCGGAAGCCTGCCCGCCACATTCAATGACGTGCCCGATTGTGATTCCACCAGCGAGTTTATCCAAATCTTGCTGCGAAAGTTCACCTTCTAATTTCCAACCAAATTCATGCGCAAGAATTCCTAGTGTTAAACAAGGATCGGCAACACGACCAGCAAGGATCAGGTTTGCGCCTTTATCAAGCGCTTCTTTTATTGACTTTGCTCCAATGTAAACATTCGCATGAGTGATTTGCTCTTTCGCTGATGCAAGCGGTTTTCCCGAGTCGAGATGTTCCAACTTCAACCCTTGTTGCTGAAGTTCAGGAATTCGTGGCAGCAAATCATCGCCCGTTACCGTTGCGATTTTTACTCCCTGAATACCCTGCTTTCTGAGAATTTCAGAAACTTTCTTTGCTGCGCTTTTAGGATTTAAGCCACCTGAATTGCTGACAATCTTTATCCCGTTTGCAAAAGCTGCCGGGTAAAGTGTTCGTGCCATCAATTCAATATCACGCGCATATCCTAACGTTGGGTCCTGCTGACGGTCTTTCTGTAAAATGGAAAGAGTTAGTTCAGCCAGTGCATCGTGCATCAGATAATCTGCGCCTTTTTCCATCACAATATTCATTGCCGCCATAGGGCTGTCTCCATAAAATCCTTGCGCTCCGGCTATCCTAATGATTTTTTCAATCATGATCTCTTGAGATTTTTAGCAAAATAACAAAATGAGTGGAAGGTTATGGCTTCATCTTTTTCAACCTTCATGGAATACTTATCAAACCGCTTAACCTTTCCGGCCAACAACAAGAAATACAAAATTAAAAATACAACAGACTGTCCTGTATGATCCAGATAGGTCCTGATTTTAATAATTTTACCCGTAAAAGAGACACGATTGAAGACCATTGGCATCATTCCTTCGCGATACGCATCAACCCGCTTTCCCGGAAAGCCATTAGTGGAAATTGATGGAAAGAGTATGATTCAGCGCGTATATGAGCAGGCTTTAAAATCCTCTCTGGAAAAAATAGTAGTTGCTACCGATGATGAAAGGATTTTAAATCATGT
>CAYOYI010000382.1:0-4299 GCA_964408105.1 uncultured Chitinophagaceae bacterium
GCGCCCAAAGCAACAGCAGCAAGCGTTGTGGCTAAACCGGTTTCATGTCCCGAATATCCTACCGGAACAGTCGGGTAGCGGTGCTTCAGCGTGTGGATCATATTGAGGTTCAGCTCGCTTACATCGCACGGATATGCAGAAGTGCTGTGCGCAAGCACAAGATTTTCCGTGCCCACAGCAGTAACCGCCTGAACAATCTCATCGAAAGTTGACATGCCTGTAGAAAGCACAACAGGCTTGCCGGTGGTCCTGAGCTTGCGAAGCAAGTCATGATTGGTAAGCGTTGCTGATGCGACCTTGTAGAGAACAGGATTGAATTCCTCAATGAAATCAACTGAAGGCTCATCCCAGCATGAGGCGAACCAGTCAATATTTTTTTCCTTGCAGTATTTATCTATTTCGGAATATTCCTTCTCGCCAAATTCAACCTTGTAGCGATAGTCAATGTAAGGCATCCTGCCCCACGGAGTGTCGCGTTCGACATACCATTGGTCTTTTGGGGTGCAAACCTCCGGCCTTCTTTTCTGGAATTTCACGGCATCACAGCCGGCCTGAACGGCAGCATCAATGAGCTTCTTTGCAATGGAAAGATCGCCATTGTGATTGATGCCGATCTCGGCAATAATGTAAACGGGATGCCCGGCTCCGATGACCTTCCCGCTTTTTAAGGTTACTTCAGGAGAATAGTTCGCTCTTATCTGTCTTACTTTCATTCCTAATTAAATTTTGCGCTTGGATTGCCTCAAAAAGGACGACCAAATTAAGATAAAATCAAAGGTTATCCACATTTACCCATGACTCTTAACAAATACATCAGAAAGGTAGAGGATATATGGAAGAACGGGATTGATATTAGTCAAAGGTGAGGTTTGGGTGGCTACACAAACCAGCGACCAGAAACAAGCAGCTATATGGCTGTCCACCCTCCATCAACAACCAAATTTGCTCCTGTCATGTAAGCTGAAGCATCGCTTGCCAGAAATACCAAAGCTCCTTTATAATCGTCAGCGGCTGCCATCCTTCGGAGAAGCGTTTTGGCTGAATAATTTTTGATGAAAAATTCCTGCTGGTTGTTTTCAACGCCACCCGGAGAAAGCGTATTGACCCGAACCCCATTTTTGCCCCAATAGGAAGCGAGGAATCGAGTGAAATTGATGATAGCACCTTTAGTTGCGGGGTATGAAGCTGATTTATAGAAAGTCTGATTGCCTTTTTGATCAACATAAATAGACTGATCGGGGCCAACCATGCCATAGGTTGAAGCAACATTGATGATGCTTCCTTTTCCCTGCTTGGCCATTGGTGTTCCGAGAATCTGCGAACACAAGAAAACTCCGGTGACATTCACTTCCAGCGACTGCTTCCACATTTCCAGAGGATAGTTCTCGAACTTTGATTGCTCGGCTGCCATGGCAGGATTTTCGAACATGTCATTGATCGCAGCATTGTTTACGAGCACATCAATGTGTCCGAATTTTTTGAGAATCTTATCGCGAACACCGGTGATGGAATTTTTATCGGTGACATCCATAACTACACCAAGGTGACCGTCACCAAGTTCCTTCTCAAGGCTCTTGACTTTATCTGCTGACACATCCGTGGCAACAACATTTGCTCCGGCTTCGGCAAGAGCTTCGCAATGTTTTTTCCCTATCAGGCCGCAAGCGCCTGTAACGATGGCTACTTTATTTTTAAGGGAGAAGAGGTTCATACTCAACTTCAGACTTTTGCCGCTTTCGGTTTGATATTAAAATCGCTCACTTTTCTGAATACGGCTTGTACAGGTTCTCCTTTTAAATAAGCTCCAATATTTTTCTCATCAACGGCTTTCTTGAGAACCGGAAGAACATCACGATAAGCTTTCAAGGTGTATTCAATATCATTATCTGTATGTGAGTAGCACATGTTATGAAAACCACCCCAGAGCACTCCCCGTTTGATCATTTCCTGCTGCACCAATGATTTCATCAGCAACGGATCACCTGCTGAAGCGTTAAAATTTATAATCGAGCGGCAGTCATATCCGGTGCAGCTTGTGTAATCCATTCCAAGTTCTGCGGCAATTTTATTGTAACCTTCCCTTAACAACTTTCCTTTTTCCGCGAGATAAGCCGGAACGTTTTTATCAATCAACTCATTAATGGTTGCCTTTGCAGCAGCGAGAGAAAGCGCTTCACCCCCAAAAGTGGTGAAGAAGAAAACTTCTTCTTCAAATAATTGCATCACGTCTTTTCTTCCGGTCAAAAAAGAGATCGGCATCCCGTTCGCAACAGCCTTCGAGTAAGTTGCCAGGTCGGGTTTGATATTGAAATATTCCTGCGCGCCACCTACTGCAATTCTGAAACCGGTCCACATTTCATCGAAGATCAAAAGCGTTCCGTTCTGCGTGCAGAGCTTTTGAAGTTCATGAAGGAAGTTATTTTTAGGAGCTTCGAAAACGAAAGGCTCAAGGATTACAACAGCCGTATCTTCATCCATTGCATTCTTTACTGAATCCAAATCATTATAGCCGAAAGTGAAGGTCAGCTCCTTTACAGCATCGGGAATTCCCTTGTTTCGAGAAGTTACGCTGATGTACCAATCGTGCCAGCCATGATAACCACAACATAGAACTTTGTTTCTCCCGGTAAATGCTCGTGCAACACGAATTGCCGCACTGGTAACATCAGCTCCGGTTTTACTGATGCGAACCGATTCCGCATTAGGAATGATCTTATGCAGCATTTCGGAAACCTCCACTTCCAATTCATGCATCAGCGAAAAAGTGATTCCACCTTTCAACTGATTTTTTATCGCTTCGTCAACTTTATCATAAGCATATCCAAGCGAAATAGGGCCGATACCCATGTTGAAATCAATGTATTCATTGCCATCAACGTCCCAGACGTGCGAGCCTTTTCCGCGTTTCAAATATTTGGGAGCGATACCATTCACAAATTGTGTCGGGCCTTTTGCGAGCGTCTGCGTGACCGGGTGCATGATCTTTTTTGCCTTATCAAAAAGCTCATTTGATCTGCTGATGTTTGGATAATCGCTGTTAAACGTTATTGCGTTTGCCATAGGTGCTATTATTTTTCCGTGAAAATCGGAGGCTAATATCTGAAATCTTTGAGAGTACCTTTCATGTTATCTCCGCAGAGCGGCTCTTTGATGTGTACAGGTAATATAAAACCGGAACAACCAGGAGTACGAGTAAAGTTTCGCTGATCATTCCGCCAATGATTGTCCAGCCCATAGGGGCCCAGAGGCTGCCGCCACCCAGAGTTAATGGTAACAGTCCCACCACCGTGGTTAAGGAGGTGAGCAGGATCGGGACAAAACGTATCTCCGCAGATTTTCTGATAGCATTAATGACAGATTCACCCTGATTTCTTAACTGATTAGCAAATTCAACCATGAGGATGGAGTCATTCACGGCAATCCCAATAAGGCTGGTCATACCAACGAAAGCCGTAAACGTGAAAATATTTCCTGTGAACAAAAGAAAATATGCAGACCCAATAAGGGCAAACGGCAAAGCAGAAAAAATTATAAGCGGCTGCATCAGTGATCTGAATTGAAGCACTAAAACCGCAAAAGTGAAAATTATAGCTATGATCGCTGCTCTTCCGACCGTGCGGAAGGTATGAGCCTGCTCTTTAGCCACGCCTGCTATCTTATAGGAATATCCCTGCGGCCAATCGTACTGGTCAAGTTGCTCAACGATGTCAGCAGTCACACGATTTAAATTGAATCTTTTGCGGACATTAGCGGTAATGGTAACCGAACGCTCGCGATCAAGGTGCTGAATATTTACCGGGGTTTCCTTGAAACGTATATCCGCCAACTGCTTCAACGGGATAATGGCTCCTGTGACTGACTCCACATATATTTTATCAAAATCGCTGACCGAAGGAAGCCCTTCGGTATTGAGCCGGATGGTGAGATCAAAAGACTCCCCTTCTTCGGTGTGAAATGTAGTTATCGGAACACCTGAAATTCCCGCACGAATTGCCCGGTTAATCTCATCAAGCATCACGCCCATGATGCTTGCCTTGTCCTTATTGATGTGAACCTCAAGGTCGGTCTGCGTCACTTTGAGCGGGTTCCTGACATCGCGTGTTCCGGGGTTTGCTTCAATTATCGAATCAATATCAAAGCTTATTGCTTTGAGTTTCTCCAAGTCCTCTCCAACCAACCTGAACACAAGAGGAGCTTCAAAGATAGGCCCCTGTTCAAATTCACTCACTTCAACAGTGGCCTCGTAAAAATGCTCAACCGACTTTTCAAGGTCCTCCACCCATCCGGCTACGTCATCCG
>CAYOYI010000383.1:0-4295 GCA_964408105.1 uncultured Chitinophagaceae bacterium
GGGGCAGGCTTTGTAAATTATAACTGGAATACAGGTCCAACAACTCGCTTTTTATCCGGCACTGCCAGCGGTTTATATTCTGTGACAGTAGTTGATTCATTTGGCTGTGTCGCTTCGGATTCTATCCAGATGACCGTGAATCCGCCTCCCGCTATTAATATCGGGCCGGATGTAGTGACCTGCCTGGGAGATTCGATCACGCTTAGCGCGGGTTCAGGTTTTGTTTCATACACCTGGAATACTGGATCCAATGACACGGCAATTACAGTGGTTAATACAGGGAATTATGCTGTTACGGTAGCGGATTCAAATAACTGTCCGGCAATTGATACTACAGTAGTGACATTCAGCAGCCCTAGCGTTGACTTCGGTCCCGATGTTACGCTTTGCTCGGATGAAACGCTGACGCTTATTGCCGGAAATTCATTGAATGCCTATCTGTGGTCGAATCAATCAACGGATTCTTTTATTGTGGTGTCCGTTCCTGATACTTACTCAGTTACGGCAACCGATACACTTGGCTGTGTTGACATAGATTCAATAGTTGTTGGTTACTATCCCGCAAACCCGGTTGATCTGGGGCCTGATCAAACCACATGTAATAATCGCACGGTTAATTTCAATGCAGGACCAGGATATTCAAACTATAGCTGGTCAACCGGAGCGTCAACCCAGGCGATAAGCGTTTCTATTGCGAATACTTATTCAGTAACTGTTGTGGATGCCTATAGCTGTGACTATAGTGATACGGTGGAACTTAGTGATGTTACTCCAGTCTTGGTTCTTCAAGCGGATACCGTAGTGTGTTCCGGTGCATCGGTGACATTTGATGCGGGTTCAGGATTTGATGCTTATCAATGGAGCCCTGGAAATATCGGCACACAATCGATCACGGTTACGAATGCCGGAGTTTATACCGTTACTGTCTCGGTAGGAAATAACTGCACAGCGAGCGACAACGTCAGGCTGACAGTGCTTCCACTTCCGCAGCCTAATCTTGGTCAGGATGTATCGGTTTGCCCGGGATATATTTTATTCCCTGGAAGTTTTGAAAGCTATCGTTGGAATGATAATTCTGTGGATTCTATACTCATAGCTAACTTTTCCGGTGATTACAGCGTTACCGTGACCGATACGAATGGCTGTACAAACGTAGATTCGGTTGAATTGGAAGTTTATGAAATAAACCTTTTCCTTTCAGATATTCTTCTTTGTTATCCCGGTGATTCTGGAACCCTGCTTGCCCCGGAAGATTTGGTTTCCTATAGCTGGTCAACCGGCTCAACCAACTATTTTATTGTTGTAACAGAGGAGGGCACTTATAGCGTAACGGTGGTCAATAATGAAGGGTGTGTTGCAAGTGACACGGCTCAGGTAGCTTACGATTCTCTTGATGTAGTGGCAACCGCTGATCCGCCTGTTATTGGCGCGGATGGATTTTCTACATTGACTGCTACGGTCTCCAATGGCTCCCAGGCATATAGCTATTCCTGGTTTCCGGACAGCACTCTTGATTTCAGCAACATACCGAATCCGCAGGCAACACCGCAGGTGAACACCACCTATACGGTGACGGTGACTGATCTCGAGACCGGTTGTTCGGACACGGCCAGCGTTGAAGTGATTGCTCTCAGCAATTTTGTGTTCCCGGATGCCTTTACACCTAATAACGATAAAATAAATGATGTATTCAGTCCTGTGGAAATTCCGAAAGGTTCAACAATAAATGTGATTGAGTTAAGGATTTACAACCGATGGGGGCAACTCATCAGTGAAAACCCTGAAGGATGGGATGGAAAGTACAAAGGGAAAGACCAACCAACCGGAACTTATACCTACTATGCAGTAATAAGGCTGGCAAACGGAGAAACAAAAACTTCCAAAGGGGCTTTTTCTTTGCTGAGATAAAAATTATTTTTACCGGATTTTCATAAAGTGCAGATTTATAAATACACCAGGATCATGAAAAAAATAAGTGTCTTTTTCACAGCGATGGTCGTTGCAGGCATGTCTTTCGCCCAGGACATTCACTTTTCGCAGTTCTATGCATCGCCTCTTACTCTTAATCCCTCGCTCACGGGGAAGATGAACGGTGATTACCGATTAGCGGCAATTTACCGCTCACAGTGGAAGAGTATCACCTCAGACGGTTCACCCGCATACTCTACCCCGGCAGCTTCATTTGATATCCCATTTGTATTTGGGAAAAAGGGAAATAATGCTGTAGGAGCCGGGTTGCAGTTTGTATATGACATGACAAACAATAATAGGCTCAACACACTGCGTCTTTTAGTTTCCGTTGCTTATCACAGGGCATTGGACAAAAATTTCAACCACCAGATATCTATTGGAGTGCAAGGCGGTATTCAGCAGTTCAGTATTAAGACCTCAGAGTTCACTTTCGGTGATCAATTTGATTCAAATGGAGATCCAGTTAAGCCAACAGCGGAAGCTTTCACAGGCGATAGTAAAACGAACCCGGAAATTAACGTTGGCTTGTTCTATAGCGGCAGGCTGGTTAAAAAATTGACCTTGTTTGCAGGGTATTCCCTTTTCAACATCGGAGAACCTGACGAAGTAATCGGCACAATGGCGGTCGGAAAATCCCCAAGATATATGCGTCATGTAGTTCATGGCGGTTTGGATTGGCGTGTAGGCAAGATTGTCAGCATTCTTCCGGGAGTGATATTCATGTCGCAAGCTAAGGCTCAGGAGGTCAACTTTGGGGCTAATGTAGGAATTGATGTATCCCAGAAACCCGGAGCGGAAGCAACTCTCTTTTTGGGTGTGTGGCATCGTTTCGATGATGCGGTGATTCCAATGGTTGCGCTGGAGTTTCTGAAAAGATTCAGGGTTGGATTCAGCTATGATGTGACAACTTCTTCAGTTGCCGATTTTAACGAAAACCGCGGTGGATTTGAAATTTCACTGATTTATGTCGGGCAGATCGTTAGGATAAAAGAAGCTAATCTTTTCTGTCCAAGATTCTAAAAAATAAATCATCACTATAAAACCGATCGAGGAAATGAAAAAAACGATTATTGTTTTAAGCATATTGATTTCGCCTTTCCTGATGATTTCTGCCCATGCCCAGTTCACTCAGGACAGTGTGCAGGAATTGAGCCCAGGCAAAACGAAGCGCATGGCGAAAAAGCTCTATAAAAGAGGCAGCTACTATAACTCTCTTACCTATTGGGAAAAGTACCAGGAAAAAAAGCCTGAGAAGCTGAAAACGTATGAGGAGATCGCAAACTTGAATTTTCTGCTGCGCGATTATAAGATGGCGGAAAAATGGTACAAGGCGTTGATGGATGCCGATACCTCCGGTGAATTTCCAAAAACGCGCTACTGGTATGCCGTTATGCTGAAGTATAACGCAAAATATGATGAAGCAAAGGCGCAGTTCACCACTTTCATTGACAGGTACCTTGCAGACGACAGCAAGGAATATCATGAGCTGGCCCAGAAGCACATTAATGGGTGCGATATGGCAAAGAACCAAATGGAGAACCCGTTGAGAGTGAATATCACCCACCTTGAGGAAAATGTTAATAATCCTTTTACCGACTATGCGCCTCAGCAGGTTGGCGATGCTTTGTATTACTCAAGCATCCGCTCCGACAGTGTTTTGGATGTATTGAAATTGAAAGGGGTTGACTATTATTCTAAGATATACAAATCACAACTTGAAAATGGTGAATGGGCTCCCGGTGTTGCTCTCGAAGGTCCCGTGAACAGCTCTGAAGCGCACACCGGAAACGGAGTTTTATCTCCTGATGGCACGCGCTATTATTTCACGCGCTGCATCACTAAGAAAAGGAAGTTAGCCACCAAATGCGCTATCTACATGAGTAAAAAATCAGGCGATAGCTGGGGCGAGCCTGAGAGCCTGGGCGAGGAGATCAACATAAAAAAATACACGAACACTCAACCTGCGATCGGGCTGGCTGATGGCAAAGAGATATTGTATTTCGTTTCGAATCGCGAGGGCGGAGTAGGGGGAATGGATATCTGGTATGCCGAAGGCACCGGTAAGGGTATGTTTGGCGCTCCGGTGAATGCCGGTGCGGTGATCAACACAGCGGCTGATGAGAATACCCCGTTTTATGACAACGAAAACAAGAAGCTTTATTTTTCATCCAACGGGCTGGTGAATATCGGAGGTTCTGACGTTTTCTCTTCCAGCGGAAGCGGTGGTCAGTGGGAAGAACCCGTTAATATTGGTTATCCGCTCAATTCCAGCGTTGATGACCAGTATTTCATAATTGATAAAGACGAAAAGGAAGGTTTCTTTG
>CAYOYI010000384.1:0-4281 GCA_964408105.1 uncultured Chitinophagaceae bacterium
TGGTCGGTTTTGCGACGAGCGCCGTGGCGCGGATCACCGTTTTGCCGCCACCGGTCGGAAGCTGATAGAGCAGGCTGTAACTTTCAGGATATTTTCTAAGCCGCTCGAAGATCTCCTCCATCGCGCGATGCTGGAAATCATAAAGTTTCTTCCCCTCTTTCTTCTCTACTTTATCGGAGCGCTCAAGCATTAACAGTTCCTTTGAAAAAGTTGCAAAGATACGGCTTCATAAGCCCTTGCGACACATCTCATGAAAAAGGAATGAACGCAATAGTTATTTTTAACTCCAAAAAGTTTCAAATAGTATGACGTCAAAAGCAACCAGTCCGAAGGAATATATTGACTCGCTTCCCGAGGAACGAAAGAAGGTGATCTCTGAAATGCGAAAAGTGATCCTGAAAAATCTGCCGAAAGGTTTTGCGGAAACCATTAGCTACGGGATGATAGGATATGTTGTTCCGCACAAGCTTTATCCGGCAGGCTATCATTGCGATCCAAAGCTGCCGTTGCCTTTTGCAAGCATTGCATCACAAAAAAACTTTGTAGCGCTCTATCATATGGGCTTATATGCTGATCCTGGTTTGCTGAAGTGGTTTACTTCTGAATATAAAAAGAGAGTTCCTTCCAAGCTGGATATGGGTAAGAGTTGTATTCGCTTTAAGAAAACGGATCAGATACCTTACGACCTTATCGGGGAACTGATGCAGAAGATGAGCGCTAATGACTGGATAGAAATGTATGAAAGGAATTACAAGAACAGCAGAAAGAAGTGATTGAATAATTTTTTCCCGCCCTTGAGACTAAAAATAAGTTTGGCTTTCATTCTTACTGTTGTTCTAACTGTAGCCTTTGAGTTTCTTTCGGCTCAGACGGATTTAACCCAACAGACCAAAAAAGCAAGCCGCTTCTTTTGCAATCAGCAGGCAAAACCAGGGAAGAAACTGCTCAGGGCTGAAATAACTTCTTTCACCATTCAGGGCCTGGGCTATATGGCGCTCGCGCTGATGCCATCGGAAAGCACAAGCTGGCACAGCCGGCCGGTGAGCGAAAACTACAAGAGAGCATATACCCGTCCACCGGTATGGGATGATGACGGGTGGCAATACAATTATTTCGGCCATCCTATTACAGGTTCGCTGCATTACAACGTGCTGCGCAGCCAGGATGTGCCGGCTATGTATTCATTTTTATATTCCACAGCACAGTCGGTTATTTGGGAATACTTGTGGGAGTCATCGCAGGAACGTCCGAGCATCCAGGATCTGTTATTCACTTCAACAATAGGTTCTGTGATGGGAGAGTTGATCCACATGAGCACCATCGCGTTGAAACGAAATCGCTTCACCACTTTCGAAAAGATTGTTGTAACTATCATCAACCCTGCGTACGTTATCAATAACGGTTACCGGCCAACACATGAGAAAAGGATCTGGTGGAAAAAATACAATTAAAAAAATTCTCCCCTTTTAGGGGAGATACAGAGGGGTTTCACAATTTTTAAGTTTCCCAATCGTAATAAGTCCGAACTTTAACAAAAATCTTCGTGATGGCAGTTCTCATTTTCTTTTTGGCGCACTGGTTCCTTTCCTTGTTCTTCCATACCTTCTTCCTGCATCGCTATGCATCCCACCGTATGTTCACGATGAACAAATTCTGGGAGAAGGTGCATTATCTGCTCACATTCTTCACGATGGGTTCCTCTTATTTGGTCCCAAGGGCATACGCTATCCTGCATCGCTCGCATCATGCCTATAGTGACACTTCAAAAGACCCGCACTCGCCACATTTTTTTAAGGATGTATTTCAAATGATGTTGAATACGAAGAGGATTTATGCGGACTACATTTTCAAAAGGGTGAAACCGGAAAACCGATTCGTGGGTAATTATCCGGTGTGGAGCACCGTTGATCGCATCGGTGATTCTTGGCCGTGGCGCATTTTGATGGGCGCAGCCTACACAACGTTCTATATTTTCTTTGCCACTCACTGGTGGATGTTCCTGCTTCTGCCGATTCATTATTTAATGGGCCCAATTCAGGGAGCGCTCGTGAACTGGTGCGGACATAAATACGGGTATTCCAATTTCAATAATGGTGACAAATCAAAGAACACCACTCCATGGGGTGTTGTAATGCTTGGAGAGCTTTTCCAGAACAATCACCATAAGTTTCCTAACAGCCCCAAGTTTGCGAAGCGCTGGTTTGAATTTGACCCTACTTACTATGTGATGGTAGTGATGAGTTGGCTTCGGATCATCCGTTTCGCCTGACACCTCTAATGACTCAAATTGCTTGGCTGCTGCTTGGAGGAGTCATCGGTACCTTGCTGCGTTATTTGCTTTCTGCTTATGCTTATCAATTCACGTCCGGGTTGTTTCCGGTGGGAACTGTTACCGTTAACCTTGCCGGCTGTTTGGTGATTGGGCTTTTATGGGGAGCATTAGACGTTGACAACCTTTCGCAGGAAATGCGCAACCTCATTTTCATCGGCTTGCTGGGCGCCTTCACCACATATTCAACTTACTCACTCGATACGTTGAACCTTTTCAGATTCGGTGAATGGAAACTTGCCGTTGTCAATGTGCTGGTGAGTAATATAGGCGGCATCCTGCTCACAGCCTTGGGGTTTTTTATTGGGCGGTGGTTTCATTCTGTTATTGCGCCCTGACTGCAAATAAAAAAGCCTTCAGAAAAATTCCGAAGGCTTCTCAATATGGCAGGCCGACTAGGGCTCGAACCTAGAGTCTTCAGAGCCAGAATCTGAGATGTTACCAGTTACACCATCGGCCCGCGGCAAAAGTAAGAAAGAGGAAGCGATTTTCTGAGTGATTTATGGGCGCGTACTGATCTTGTTTCTTTAGTAACTCGTACTCGCAGCCCCGAGTACTCGGGGTCAGTAGTTCGGTTACTTTTCAAACATCTTTTATGTCCTAATAAAATTTTTTTCGTGAATCCTTTTCCCTTTCAAAAAAATCTTTCATTTTTGTATTTAACCAAATGGTTAAATCGTTTAGTTAATCCTTTCGGTTAATGAAAAAAGACCAATCTACAGAGGAGAAGATTCTGGAAGCCGCGAAAAAGGTATTCCGGCAGAAGGGCATGTTTGGTGCGCGCATGCAGGAAATTGCCGATGAAGCAGGTATCAATAAAGCATTGCTTCATTACTATTTCAGGAGCAAGGAGAAGCTGTTTGAGAAAGTGCTTTATGAGTCTGTAGGTCACGTCCTGCCCATGCTTAGCCGAATCCTGAATGATGAAGCCCCATTGTTTGAAAAGATCAAACACTTTGTCGAGGAGTATATAAGTATCATTTCACAGAGGGAATATATGCCGGCTTTTGTGATCCAGGAGCTCAATATGAATCCGGAGAAGCTGCTAGCCTTTATCAATTCACTTGAAGTCAGGCCGAACCCGCAAGTATTTTTTAAGCAGGTTCAGGATGAAGTGAAAGCCGGGAAGATTCGTCCTATCAGGCCGGAACATCTGCTGGGTAATATGCTTGCTTTGTGTGTATTCCCTTTTTTGATCCAGCCGATGCTCGTTAAAGGTCTTCATTTCGATAAAAAATATTTCGACCTGCTCATTGCCGAGAGAAAAAAGGAAGTTGCTCAATTCATTATAAATGCCATTAAGAAATGAAACCAACATGCTCAAATAATATCAGGAAAAATGAAAACTGCATGTTGGTTCCATCTGTCCATAAAAAAATCAATTGTCTGCAGATGAAACAGTCGTTCCTTTCCATCATAATCGTTGCATTTTTTCTTTTTGCTTCCAACGCCCAGCAATCGGATACGCTAACACTGGAACAGTGCTATCAATTAGCTATGCAGAATTTTCCTCTTGCCAAACAAAAGGAAATGCTTCAGCAGTCATCTCGTCTCGAGATGAAGAAGTTGAATACACAGTACATGCCCCAATTAGTGCTTAACGCTCAGGCTACTTATCAGTCCGATGTGCCCCATGTTTCCATCGAGAATCCTTTATTTGATATTCCAACCGCACCCAAGGATCAATTCAAAGCCACCATTGAGCTGTCACAAATAATTTTTGATGGCAACGCGACACGATACCAGAAAAAGATCCAGGCAGCATCAGTTCAGGCTCAACAGCAGAATGTTGAAGTCCAGCTCAATCAGATTAAAACACAGGTTAACGCGATATACTTTGGGATTTTAATGGCAAATGCCCAGTCTGAATTGAGCGGTGTGTTGCAAAAAAATATAGAGAACCAGCTGAAGAAGGTAAATGCGGCTGTTGTCAATGGTGTGCTCATCGCCTC
>CAYOYI010000385.1:0-4280 GCA_964408105.1 uncultured Chitinophagaceae bacterium
GCCAGAAAATTCACAAGGTCTTCAATTATTCAGACGGTATGTAAGATAGTTGATTTTAACCTATTTTTACCGAAGTCATTTCCAAGCCTTATGATTGTACTGGAACAACTCAAACTCCTGGTGAACCTGGCCCTGGCCGATGGTGATATGACGAGTCAGGAACGGAATTACATCATCAACATCGGTAAGGCCCACGGATTTCCGGAATCTTCGGTGGAGACCTTGTTCTACTCAAGCCACGATACGGTTATCGCTAAAGAATTATCGCCCGATCAGAAATTCAATTATCTCTTTAACCTGGTTCAGTTGATGAAACTGGATGAGCGGCTGTACGAGAATGAGATTAAATTTTGCGCCAACACGGCAGCCAAGTTGGGTTACAAACCGGAAGTAATGTTTGATCTATTACTGAAGGTGACTCCCACAGAGATGAGTTCAACAGAAAAAGAAGCGTTGCGGCATACCGCTTCAAAGTACCTGCAATAATTTACAGGTAAGCTATCGGACAGAATGATGAGATGCGAACGGTTAAACCTCATTTGTTCTTTTCTGCTAATTTTCTTTTGGCTTCAGCTTCTTCTACAGCCTTTCTAAGATTCATTTCTGCTCGCATTACCTCTTGCAGAGACCGTTCTGCCTGTTCGCGGGCAAGCCTTTCATTTTCTTCCGCTATTAATTTGAATTTTTCAGCAATTAATTTTTGCTGATAGCCGAAAGCCACCGAAAAGACTGAAATAAGTGTTAATACCGCGATGATGACATTCTTTTTCATAGTTCCGAAATTGTATAATGAAGATAGGAATTATCTGGCTTAAGAAAAATTAATATGAGCTTCAGGTAGTCTTTAACTGACGGATGTAGTTTTCCTAAAATAGTGAAAAATGAAGACGATATTCTTTTTTTGGTTGCTTCCCCTTGCCGTGTTCAGTCAATCCAAATATGAGTATCAGGAGATGACCGGAGTTGTTAAATCAATTGAACCGGGTATTCGTTTTGCTTATCAATACGTGTATTTAGAGGTGGATGGAAAACCTCAAGGTTTCATATTTAATCCAGAGTATGGGGAGTTTCTTTATCGACATTTTAAACCAGGCGATAAAATAACCTTTCGAGCAAGGTTGGATCTGCGGGAACGCGAATGGCGTGAAAAATTGAAAGCTTCAAATCGGCCTCTTCCTTGGTATGTATTTCCTGATCTGATTACTGAAATCAAATTAGAAAGCCAGTGGATTTCTTTTCCCGAATGGAACAGGATTATTGAGAAGGCAGAATTCGGAGTTTTTATTGATAAGAAAGTGGTAGGTGAATACAAACTTGATGGAATTTTTTCTGCTTTGATTTTTGAAGGTGGGATTGTGGCGACCTACCTGGGATCCTATTTGTATCCTGGTGCCATCAATACCATTAAGACCGGGGATCGTGTTTCATTTGGAGGCCAGAAAATGAATCCATCTGAAGGATTCAAATATCCGGTGGAACCCGTTCGGGGAGTATATTATTTTAACAGGCTGAATCATCATACCGGTACTTTGTATTCCTATCTTTTCAAGCAAAATTCAGTTTGTATCGGGGTACGATTTAATCTTGCCGATGGAAAGCGGCTGGATGTTTCCTTTCCTTCGGAGGAAGCAATACGTGTTAAGGAATACCTTGCGAATCATAAGGATGAGTTGCAGATATACTGCAGCGATTATAAGCCCGAGGGGCAACTTCACCCAGTGGAACTACATGCCCTCGTATCTCCGGGCGATACCTTATTCATTACCAATTTCGGATTTTATGGCGGTGCTGATGGCAAGCATGATCATCAGCCGGTTGATATCAACGGTAAAATCACGCGCGTAAACGTAACTCCGAAAGGAGCGGTCAGCAGCCTTATTGTCAATGGGGATTACTACATTGAAATTGATGCCATGATGGCGCAGCAACTGACCCGGTATTTTCAAAAGGGAAAGTCCATCACCATTCAAGGGAAACAGCGGATTAAGAAGCAGGGTGAGATTTATCAGAAAAATTACAACATTGTAATGCCGGAGCGATTAACCATAGATGGTAAAACATTTTCAGTATACGAACCATGAAGATTCTGGTAGTTGAAGACGAACCGAAACTCAACAGCTTCCTTTGCAAGGGCCTGGAACAACAAGGGTACACGGTTGAGGCCGTTAACAGCGGAAGTGAAGCTCTTTCGTTAGCCGCCACCGAACCCTATGATCTGATTGTGTTAGACGTAATGTTGCCCGGCATCAGTGGGTTTGAAGTATTAGAAAACCTGAAGCGTTTTGAGATTAAAATTCCGGTGATCATTGTCAGTGCACTTAGCAGTTCGGAGCGCGTTATCGAAGGTCTTGATAAAGGAGCCGTTGACTACATAAAAAAGCCGTTTGATTTTGGCGAACTGTTGGCCCGTATCCGGGCTGTAACCCGAAAAGGCCTGGCAAAAAGTTTCACCCGATATAAAGTAGCTCACCTAGAACTGGACTTACTGGCCCGTAAAGTGTTGTCTCAGCAACAGGAAATTTTTCTTACGAAACGGGAATTTTCGCTACTCGAATTGCTGATAGCAAACTGCAACCGGGTTGTTTCGAAAACAGAAATCGCGGAGAAGGTGTGGGAAGCCAGTTTCGATATGGGCAGCAATGTTATTGAAGTTCACCTTTCGCAGCTTCGTAAAAAGCTGGGTGAGCCAGACCTGATCCAAACGAAAGTCGGCCTGGGCTATTATATTCAGGGCGAACTAATCCGAAGTTGAATTGAATTGGCGCAGCCCTCTTCGTGGTATTCGTGGTAAAACTGCCCTGATCTTTTTTGGGGTTTTTCTGGTGATTGTGTTGCCGGTTAATTTTTTCATATACAAAAATGTAAAACAGATTCTGATTCAAGCGGATACCCGCGAGCTTCAAGCGGAAGGAGAAAAGCTCATTGACAAGGTGCGTCTTGATCCCCCTGTCATTCCCTTACCACCCAATGGTTACTCCGTATTCATCCGGGTTGGGAATCAATTGCAAACCGATACTTTATTTTCTTCTCCGGATTTTCCGAATACCTGGTGGGAGGAG
The DNA here is from genome assembly GCA_964408105.1 of uncultured Chitinophagaceae bacterium. Classification (GTDB taxonomy): domain Bacteria; phylum Bacteroidota; class Bacteroidia; order Chitinophagales; family CAIOSU01; genus BPHB01. The sequence goes on from CAYOYI010000385.1 coordinate 3,060, forward strand.
GGAACTGTGCTGCTCGATACATTAAAAATAATAACGCTTGAGCGGGCAGTGCCTTATAGTAATTCAACGCTTCTGCTTTCGATTGCCAGAAGTACAACTTCATTAAATACCCAGTTAGATCGCCTCCGGAATTACCTTTTTCTTGCCAACGCAGCCTCGATCGTATTGGCTGGATTACTTGTGTACATGGTTTCTGGCTGGGCCCTGAAGCCAGTAAAGAGTATTATTCAGGTTGCTGCACGCATTGAGGCAACCCGAAGTATGGAGCGGGTGCCAGTTCCGGCAACCGGAGACGAGTACAGTACCCTGGCTAATAGCATCAATGCCATGCTTGATCGTATTGAGAATTCGATAAAAACACAAACCAACTTTTTTGCCTCGGCAGCACACGAATTAAAAACTCCTTTGGCGGTGATGCAGACGGAATTATCCGTTGCCTTGATTCAAAACAACCTGGATACCCAAACAAAGAGTACGTTACAAAGTCAACTGCAGGAGGTGCAACGGCTCGACCGGGTGATCCAGGATTTTCTACTGATCAGCCAATTGAAAAGCGAAACCCTGGTCGTGCGCAAGACGCAAGCCAGGTTGGACGAAGCACTTTATTCAGCCATTAAAAGATGTCGTTACCAGGCACAAGAGAAAGGTACGCAGGTAAAGGTCCTTTTGCAGGAAGGATTGACTTTTCAATGTATGATTGACGTTGATAAGGTGGAAATTGTATTGACGAACCTTCTGGAAAATGCAATTAAGTATTCACCCGATCATTCCATCGTATCCGTTCAAATAAATAAGAATGACCGATATGAGATTGAATTGAACAATTCAACACAATTACCGGTAGCCGATGTTGAATCCTTGAAGTCAGAATTTAAAAAAGAAAACACGTTTAGTGCCGGACTGGGTATGGGCCTTTGGATAAGTGACCAGATCATGAAACTGCATGGCAGTGAATTGAAATTGAAAGCCGGAAATGAATTATTCAGAGCGTTAATTGTTGTCTGATGAAGTATTTCCCTTTCCATTTGGAAACCCTCATTTTTGGCTACCTTTGCCCCCTAAATTTCAAGGAAAGAAATGATGGGAATGGAGAACATCCGGAATTTTTGCATTATCGCCCATATTGATCACGGCAAAAGCACCCTGGCCGACCGCCTGCTGGAGTTTACCGGCACCCTTAATCAGCGCCAAATGCAAGCCCAGGTATTGGATAACATGGAC
>CAYOYI010000386.1:0-4267 GCA_964408105.1 uncultured Chitinophagaceae bacterium
ATTATCAGCATCACTGGCGTTACGTACTTGATTATATATTTAAAGACTCCTGGGATTTTCATGTCAGCGCCCATTTGCAGCTCATTCCATCCCTGATCCACACCAACAATCCAGGAAAACAAGATCGCTTCACCCATTGCAAACACTACCAAAGCGAAGGTGCCCGCCCAATAATCGTATTCATCAAAAACACCCTGACTGAAAAAGAAAACTGTAGGAAGCCCGAAAATCAGCACTATAGCTCCAAACGACAAGGCTGCTTTTTTCCTGCCCCAATTGAATTCATCTTCCATAAAACCCATCCAGGGAGTGCCCATTGCCAGCGAAGAGGTTATGCCCGCGAAAAAAAGAAGGCCAAACCACATGGCACCTGCTACCAGCGATAAAACAGGTCCCCATTTTTCAAACAGATAGGGCATGGTTTGAAAGGCCATTCCAAATCCGGCATTTTCTTTCACCCAGTCCAGACCGAGATAACCTGCTGCGATCGGGATAACGATCAGGCTTCCGAGAACAATCTCCACAAATTCGTTGGTGAAACCAGCGGTAGAAGCGTTGAGCGCAATGTCGTCCCTTGATTTTATGTAAGAAGCGTAGCAGTGAATGCTGCCCATGCCAAGCGAAAGCGTGAAAAACACCTGCCCGGCAGCGTTAAACCAAACCTGTGGATTAGCCAGTGAATCGAACTGTGGCGTCCATAAAAAATTCAATCCCGCGATTGCGCTGGCATCGGGATGTTCAGGTGACGCGCCTGAAGTGCCAAGCGTCAGCCCTTTGATGGCAAGAAACGCCCCGAATGAAATCAAGAGCGGCATACCCACTTTAGCGACTTTTTCCACCCCGTCCAGACCTCGTGAAAGAATCCAGGTATTCAGCAGAAGACAGGCCACATAGAATATTACCGCCTCATTCCGGATTCCTGTGGTAGAAATTCCCAGATCAATATAATCACCGAAAAATGCTGCTACTTCCTGCTGGGACATGTTATCGAAAGTGCCGCCAACAGAATGTATGACGTATGCCATGGTCCAGGATTCGATATAGCAGTAGTATGCGGCAACAGCTATATTGGTGAAAATGCCGAATACTCCAAAATATTTCCAAAGGGGATATTTGCCCATGTTATCCAGGATGAAAGGGGTAGAGTGATTGCCAAACCGGCCCCCAAACCTTCCCATGCTCCATTCGATGTACAGCAAAGGCAGCCCCATGAGGATGAAGCAAATGATATAAGGAATGATGAAAGCGCCACCGCCATTTTCAATAGCCTGCACAGGAAAGCGCAGGAAATTTCCCAGCCCTACTGCATTGCCGGCCATGGCGAGGATCAAGCCCACCCGCGACCCCCAGGCTTCTTTATTACTCATATAGTTGCAAGGTTATCATGGATTGATGCGCTAAAATGCGGATTTTTTCAGATAATCTATAATTCAAGCCTTAACCCGTCATAGGCCAACTCGACTCCTTGCGGTAATTTCTTACTTACCTCATCATGAAATCCAAGTTGGTAGCTGATATGAGTTAGGTAAGCTTTCTCCGGTTTTAGCTCATCGATCACTTCTATAGCTTGTTTTAATGTGAAGTGCGAAATGTGCGGTTCATTACGAAGAGCATTCAGCACCAATACCTTTGAGCCTTCGATTTTTTCTTTCTCCTGTTGCGAGATAAAGTTCGCATCGGTGACATATGTGAAGTCGCCTATGCGGAATGCAAACACACGCATGTGGTAATGCAAAACCTCTATTGGAATGAATTCCACGCCTTCAACCTTAAAAGGGTTGTTGTCAAAATTGTGTAGCTCAACCTTTGGAACTCCCGGGTAATCGGAATTCCCGAAGATGTAATCATATTGTTTGCGTATAGCCTGTTCCGTTTCTTTATCCATGTAAAGCGGAATGGCTTTTTTCAGAACGTAGTTGAACCCGCGGATGTCGTCAAGTCCTCCGGTGTGATCCTTATGGGAATGCGTGAAAACTATAGCGTCAATTTTCCTCACCTGCTCGCGGAGCATCTGCTGGCGAAAATCAGGACTGCAATCAATCACCAGCGTTTTATCGCTGATGTTGATGAGAATTGAACTTCTAAGCCGTTTATCCTTTGGATTTTCAGAAAGACAAGCACCGGTATAGCATCCTACCATCGGCACACCGCCAGAGGTACCTGTTCCCAAAAAAATTACTTCCAAGTATCAGGCTTTTTGCAGGTTCTTTTCAAAGAAGGCTCGCGCTTCTTCCGAAAGGCCATTCTCGTCAACTTCAATTTGCGGTAGTATCTCCAAAAGTGTGTTGATACGAGCTTCTGTTTCGAAGTATTTATTGACGACCACAACTTTTTTATCCCTCAATACACAATATCCGGGCTTGAAATTCCCTTTTTCATAGCGCACTGTGTATCCTGATTCCGAAAAGATGTCCTCAATCTTGTTCAGGGTGTTTGCAGTATATTTGAACATAGCGTGATGGATTTAAAATTATACCTTTTGGTTGCTAAAATGAAGAATTCTATCCTGTTGCTGTTAATGCTTTTTTCAACACTCGTTTGCGCACAGGAGGAAAAAGTGCTTTCAAAGAAAAAAGAACCAATCATTCGGCCGGTGATTATTGCGGGCTTTAATGCTACTCAAATAGAAGGTGATGATTTGAAGGGTTACCGCAAATTCGGGGTGAATGCTGGTGCAGGCGCTTTCATAAGGCTGCCAAAGAATTTCTCTTTCAACTTTGAGATTCTTTATTCTCAGAAAGGGTCCAAAAAAGCAGAGGCTGCCGACCAGCAGTTGCGGGTAAATTCTGCTGATAAGATACAGCTTGATTACATTGATGTGCCGCTTATTTTCAACTATCATGATAAGGACAAGCAGAAGTCAAAGGACATTTTTATCGGAGGATTGGGATTGGTGTTTAACAGCTTGGTGCGCTATGAAGTTGATTACCCGCTGAAGTCTCCTAATGGCCGCGATTTGTATCACACTTTCGGTTTGGAAGTGTTGGCGCGGGTTGCTTTTGTTTTTATCAACCACATCGCCTTAGACTTGCGATTTAGTTTCTCCCTTTTGGATATTGCTAAAGTTGATTTTGAGGAAAGCGGTCTGGCAGATAACGGCCAGCGGAATAATGTGCTTTCTGCGAGGTTGATGTATATTTTTTAGTCGAACAAGGACCCCACCTTGGTGGGCGGTTTCTTCCCCAAATGTTTGTAAGCGAGTTCCGTGGCTTCACGCCCACGTGGTGTTCGCTTCAGGTATCCTTCCTGGATTAAAAAAGGCTCATAAACTTCTTCTATCGTTTCACTCTCTTCGCTTACCGCTGTAGCAATGGTTGTGATGCCAACCGGCCCACCACCAAATTTTTCAACTATTGTTTGCAGGATGCGGTTATCCATATCATCCAATCCTTTTTCATCCACATCGAGCGCCTGCAAGCCGAAGCGGGCAATTTCTTCATCAATCACTCCTTCTCCTTTTATTTGTGCAAAGTCACGAAGCCGCCTAAGCAGAAGATTTGCGATCCTAGGGGTTCCGCGGCTTCTGCGCGCAATTTCATGAGCGCCTTCATCGGTAATTGTTGTATTCAGAATTGCAGCAGACCGCTTAACAATCAATTGCAACGTTGGCGTGTCATAATATTCTATTCGGGAAGTAATCCCAAAGCGTGAACGCAGCGGAGAAGTAAGTAACCCTGAGCGTGTTGTTGCTCCCACAAGTGTGAAGGGATTAAGTTTCAATTCCAGGGAACGCGCATTCGGCCCGCTATCCAGCATGATGTCAATCTTGAAATCTTCCATCGCTGAATAGAGATACTCCTCAATCACGGGACTCAACCGGTGTATTTCATCAATGAAAAGCACATCACGGGGCTCCAGGTTGGTAAGCAACCCTGCAAGGTCACCTGGTTTTTCAAGCACAGGACCTGATGTAACCTTTATTCCAACCTCCAATTCATTAGCTATAATATATGACAGGGTAGTTTTTCCTAATCCCGGAGGGCCATGTAACAACACATGATCCAGTGCTTCATTTCGTTTTTTAGCGGCTTCGATAAAAACAATCAGGTTATCCGTGATCTTATTTTGACCGCGAAAATCTACCAGCTTTTGCGGACGCAACACAACCTCTACCTCAAGGTCGGAAGCAGACAGATGCTCTGTTTGCGGATCTAAGTTGGGATTCATGAAGAGCCAAATTTAATGATGATTTAAATGACTGAATAAAGCGACAACTGAAAAGTTATACACCATAAAATCAGGCAGGGCGTTTGAAGGCTATTGAAAT
>CAYOYI010000387.1:0-4245 GCA_964408105.1 uncultured Chitinophagaceae bacterium
CAATCAAAAGTCAGCATCAGGAGTGCAAGGCGCAACGCCAATGACGCGATCAAATCATTGCAGAAAGATGGTTTGGGAGAAGACGAAGCAAAGAAAGCTGAACACGAAATCCAGCATATTACTGACGCCTACATCGTTAAGGTTGATAAGCATGTTGAGGCGAAGGAAAAGGAAATCATGACTGTATAAAGGAATTGGATTACGAACAACGAACTTTAATCCTCCGTCAGCTTCTCAACCTTCTCAATATAACTTCCATCATTCAGGGTCCGTGAGATAGCCCGATAGGGACCTGTCACAACCTCCTGCCCCTCTTCCAAACCTTCTTTGATCTCAATGTAAGTATCGTCTTGGATTCCAGTTTTCACCTTCACAAATTTTACTTTGCTTCCTTCGACAACAAACACGATCTCATCGGTTGACTTTTCTTTCTTGCCCGACTCCTCTTCATCTTCCCGTATGGTCACCGACTGAATCGGTACCGATAAAGTATTTTCCCGGCTATCAGTTTTTATTTCAGCGGTGGCTGACATCCCGGGCCGGAATGGAAAAGGGCTCGATGGAGTTACCAGCTCTGCGTATGACGAAGGCAGGATATTGATCTTAACCGTAAAGTTGGTCACCTGCTCAGTTGTGAGAATGTTTGCTGAGCTTGCCGAATTGGCGATATGCCTCACAATACCTTTGAATTTTTTGTCGAGAAACGCATCAACTTCAATCTCGGCTGTATCTCCCGTGCTCACACGTGAAATATCATTTTCGCTCACATCCACTTGCACTTCCATTTTGCTGAGGTCAGCGATCGTAAGCATCTCGGTTCCGGTGAATTGCACCGTTCCAACCACGCGCTCACCTTTCTTCACATTCAGTCGTGAAAGAATTCCATCCATTGGCGCATAAACTTTCGTCTTGGTGAGATTATCACTTGCTTCCTTCAATCCCGCTTCAGCGCTCTTAACAGTGAATTCGGAAGCTTTCACGCTTTGGCCTGCCGCGTTTTTTTCGCCTTCAGCAGTTTTGAATGCAGAAACCGCATTGTCATAATCTGCCTGTGAAATTACTTTTTGCTCGTAAAGCTGCTTGTTCCTTTCAAACGTGATTTTGGCATTTTCAAACTGTGCATCTACCTGTGATTGGCGGGCACGTCCACTCGCTAATGTAGCCTTAGCCTGATTCACCGCAGCCTGCGCCTGCTCGACAATAGACTGATATGTATCGGGGCGGATAATAAGCAGCAAGTCGCCATTTTTCACGGAATCTCCTTCCTCAAAAAAAATCTCGATGATCTCTCCGGGCACATCCGGGCTGATCTTCACTTCCGTTTCCGGGAAAATTTTCCCGCTGGCAGAAACTGTTTCGACAATCGTGTGTCTCTCAACTTTTTCAACGGTCACCTCCGTTTTACTGCCACCTCCTATCCACCCCTGCTTTTTACCGACAATGACAACCACCAGTAAAATCACTACCAGGCCGACCAAGACAGATAAAGTTTTCCAGTTGAAGCTCATCAATTCAGTGTGATAGGATTGCCTAAATAATAATCCAATACTTTCAGCTTGAAGATATAGTCATACTTCGATTTGATCATCTCGCTCTGTGCAGTGGCAAGATTGGCGCTTGAAGTAGAATACTCCAAGGCAGTTGATGCTCCAAGGTTGAATTTCTTCATGACGTATTCGAATGACTTTTCCAATGCCCTCACGCTGTTGCTTGTAGCGACATATTTTTGATAAGCAGCCTTTGCATCTGCATAAGCCAGGTAAACATCATTCTTCAACTGGTCCTGTACGGTCTTCAAACTGTATTTTGCTCTCAGGAAATTCAATTCAGCATTCTTCACATTGGTGCGCACCTGCAAGCCATTAAATATTGGGATGCTAAGGCCTAGTCCCAGTGAATGATTCAAATTGTCGCTATACTGTTGAAAGACTGTTGCATCCTCAAGAATTGGTGATGAAAAACCAAGATCCAGAGGAATTGTAAATAGGGTTCCATTGATTGTTCCTGATAAAGTATCTACAATCGGTGTATTGCCAACTGTTCTTTTTCCTATGCTTGAATAGTTAGTTCTCAAACTGTAGAAAAATGACAACGAAGGATAGTAAAGTCCTTTGGTCGCGGCCCATTTGTGTCGTGCGCTTTGAATGGAAAATTGTGCGCTCTTCACAGAAGGTTGATTGCCGAGTGCGGTATTGTAAACACCCTCAGGATTCTGCTCCGATAAAATCTGTGGAGGGATCATTTCCACTTCAGGTGTTTCAACATCAAACGTAGCCGGATTTTCTATCTGCAGCAACAAGGCAAGATTCAGCTTGCCGATGTCAATTGCATTTTTCGCGATGATGTATGCCAGGCTATCACTTGCCATCTGCGCCTCTACATCAAACATATTCCCTTCAGGAATCATGCCCGCATCAAACAGCTTTTTCGTGTTTGTCAATTGTTCGGATGAAACTTTAAGCTGTTCTTCGGCTTTTCGTAACTCCTCGTTGCTTAGCAATATCTGCAGATAAAACTGGGTAACGGTAAGCGCAATGTTATCTGAGATATCCTTCGTGGCAAACTCACTCGCGAGCAGGTCATACTTGCTCCCTTTCCACGTATTTATTTTTCTCAAACCGTTAAAAAGCGTCACACCGCTGCTGAGTGATAGAGAATTTGTTTGAATCGTCTGGTTAACAAAGTCATAGGTGGTAGGGTCAACCGAGCGGCCGAAGTTGGCTCCGTATCCAGCTTCCGCATTGATGTTTGGCAGGAAATCAGCCATTGCCTGCGTGCGCTGGTTCTTTGATGTCCTTTCCGAGAGCTGTGACTGTTTTATCTGCAGGTTATTATCCAATGCATATTTAACACACTGCTCCAGGTTCCATTTTTCCTGCGCATTGACAATAGTGAAAATCAGCAACGCAAATCCTGTAAATACTACTCTCATAGCTCTAAAAAAGCGTAGCAAAAGTAAAAGATTTTGATGTAGGTGAAGATTAACCTTACATTTACGTTTTTGGTTTTAGACGGAAGCAAATTTTTCATCTATGAATGCAGAAAGGGGCAAGGGGCAAGATGCAAGTGACAAGAGTGAAGACAGGCACACCCACTACATGCAAGAAGCCCTCAAAGAAGCCCAGCGCGCTTTTGATGAGGATGAGATTCCCATTGGTGCGGTGGTGGTGCTGAATGACCGCATCATTGCGCGTGGGCACAACCAAGTGGAGCGGCTGAATGACGTTACTGCCCATGCGGAGATGATCGCGATCACTTCCGCAGCCAATCACATTGGCGGAAAATATCTCGAAGACTGCACGATGTATGTCACCGTGGAGCCCTGCCTGATGTGCGCCAGCGCATTATACTGGAGCCGGGTGCCGGTGATACACCGACACCGGGCGCGGCGTGCTCTTTCTCGGTGCAACCCGATTCTTCAACGGCTTCGGGACCACCGGTTCGGGCGAAGCCAGCCTCCCGCGCAACTCCGCCTCGGCCGGCGCCGAACTGCGCCTCGGACGCCGGCTCCGCGTCGTGGAAGCGTGGATGACCGATCGCTTCCACAATGCGGCCTCGCTTCTCCTTGCCGAGCAATTCCTGTTCGGTGCGAGCCCGGCGGAGTTGCGCTCCACCTTCACCGCCCAGAGGTCAGTGGTGAATCACAACCGGCAGCAGACCGACGTGTTCTTCGATCTGACCGCTCGTATTGCCCTGCGTGGCGGTCATCGATACGTCTGGGGCGACGCTACGACACCTCCCACCGCCTTGAGCGGCGCGGGCGCGCCCGGACGCGGCGAGCTTCGCCAGCACGTCGGTCTCGCCGGCTTGAACATCCGTCTGCCCCGAAGCACCACCGCCAACATCGACTACGAAGGTTCTCCCGGCGACCGTTCCTACTTCCGCACGAGCCTCCACCAGTACCACCAGGTGCGCATGCGTGCCCGCACCGAAATCCACTCTACCCTCCACCTCTCCGCAAGCCTGCTGTTCCTCGACAACCAGAATCCGGCCGCGCGCGCGGAACAGGGCTTCGACTACGACTTCCGCTCCCGCGCCCTCACCCTCGGTGCGCAATGGATGCCGCGCGGCGCCAAACACGTGAGCCTCCTCGGCGACTACACCCGGTCCACTCTCCGTTCGAACATCTCGTTCCTGGTGCCGCAGGATCTGTTCCGCGCCTCGTCGTTCTACCGCGACAACGCGCACACCGCCACCGCCGTCCTCGACATCCGCCTTCCGGCGAAAAGCGCACGCACACCCGCC
>CAYOYI010000388.1:0-4227 GCA_964408105.1 uncultured Chitinophagaceae bacterium
CCAAGAGTTAATATTACAGTTCCTGCAACTATCTGTTTGGGCGAAATTGTTAGTCCGTCAGCCAATCCATCACCCTGCGAAGGCATAATATCCGCTTATTCATGGTCATTTCCCGGAGGAACTCCTTCTTCAGCAATACAATTAAATCCAGGTAACATTAGCTACTCCACAACCGGAATTAAAACTATAACGCTTACCGTAACCAACGAATGCGGTTCAGCCACTGCTACCACTTCAGTGAATGTCCTTGCTCCTCCAACAGCAAATGCAGGCAACGACCAAACTGTTTGTAGCGGAACATCAATCACCATCGGTTCCTCTCCTCAGTCAGGTTATTCTTATAGCTGGTCACCGCTAACAGGATTGAGCGATCCGGCTTCTGCAAATCCAGATTTAACCTTAACAAATTCAAGCACGTCACCAATAACACATCAATATATCCTTACTGTTAGTGCGGCAACCTGCACTTCAAACGATATAGTAGTAGTAACCGTTTATCCCCCCGCAACTGTAAATGCCGGTCCAAATCAAAGCACCTGTACAAATCAACCCATCAATTTGTTCGGGACTTTTGGTGGCGGAGCAGCCTCTGCAACATGGTCTTCTAATAATGGGGGTACTTTTGGAAATACTTCCGACACTTCTACTACTTATACACCGAGCATCAATTCAGGTACTGTACTAATTACGTTAACAACCAATGATCCGGCTGGGCCTTGCCCTGCTGCTACAAGTTCATTAACCCTTACCGTACTTGCTCCGCCTGTTGCTGATGCTGGTAACAATGTAGATGTTTGCAGTGGCTCTGCTGTTAATATTGGAAGTCCCGGTCAAGTTGGATACAATTATCTATGGTCACCGACCAATGGATTAAGTCCCGCGAACGCACCAAATCCAACAGTTACACTCACCAATAACGGCACATCAATAATTACAAATTCCTATTCAGTAACAGTTTCGGCAAGTTCTTGCACAGCAACAGACCAAGTCGTGGTTTCTGTGTATCCCTCGGCAACCGCAAATGCCGGACTACCTCAAACTGTTTGTGCAGGTGATTCGGTAAATCTCAACGGAAGTATTGGAGGAAGCGCCACATCAGCCACATGGAGTTCAAACCAGGGCCTATTTTCAAATAACAGCAGTCTGACATCATCCTTTACCCCTACAATTCCGTCCGGAACCGCAACTCTGACGCTTACCACCAATGATCCAGCAGGTCCTTGCCCACCGGCAACAAGTTCGGTTAATATTGCAGTTAATCCTATTCCGAATATAACCAACACACTATCACAAACTGTATGTTCCGGGCAACCGACTGCTCCGGTTTCATGGACGTCAAGTATGGGAAGTGGAGTAACTTATAACTGGACGGGAAGCAGTCCTAATGGTGTTAGCGGTTTTCCGGTAAGTGGCAGCGGTAATCTACAATCTTTCACCCCTGTTAATCCTAATAATTCAGCAGGAACCATCATTTATTCCGTTACTCCTTCTGCAGGTGGTTGCACTGGTTCAGCAATAACCTTTACGTTCACCGTTAATCCTTCTCCGACCCTAAATCAACCTTCTCCGCAAACAATATGCTCCGGACAAAGTACTCAACCTGTTTCTCTAAGTTCAAATATCAGCGGGACAACATTTTCATGGACGGTTAATGCGACAACTGGGATAAACGGATATTCCAACGGGAGTGGTAGTACAATTCCAGGGCAAAATCTGATCAATAATGGAACCACAACAGGAACTGTGACCTATACTATTACTCCTTCCCTTAACGGTTGCAATGGTTTATTACAAACATTCATCGTTACAGTGAATCCTTCTCCTGCAATACAATTTTCAATTACCAATCAAAATCTTTGTTCAGGACAAAGCTCACAAGCAGTAAGCTTATCTTCCTCAACTCCAGGTGTTTCTATATCCTGGACAGCTATTCAACCAGCGGGCATTACTGGAGTGGTAACAAGCGGGACAACAACTATTCCTTCACAAACGCTAATAAATTCAACTACTCAACCGATTACTATAACTTACAATGCTACAGCCACAACGGGTGGTGGTACATCTTGCGCAGGAAGTTCACAAGTCTATACCATTATTGTTAATCCGATTCCTGCTGCCACAGCTAATCCAACAGTTGATACGATATGTTCGGGCGCTCAAATCAACATCTCTCTTAGCTCCGTTGTGACCAGCACTACGTACAGTTGGTCAGTTAATGCAGCACCGGAAATTTCAGGAGCACAAAATGGGACCGGAAACTCAATTAGTCAGACGCTAATAAATAGTGGGTCCCAAGCTCAAACAGCCGTTTATAGTATCATCCCATTGGCAAACAGTTGCAACGGGCAGCCCATTATAGTAACAGTTCATGTAAATCCTTCCCCCGCTATTACCTTTTCACCCGGCAATCAGTCGGTTTGCACAGGTAGTTCATCTACTTTAGTAAATCTTACAAGTTCGACATCTGGTGCTACTTTAAGTTGGACGTCATCTGCTAATGGCATTGGGGGAGTTATCCCAAGTGGAACTAATACCATTCCTGTCCAAACTTTGACAAATCCTACTCAAAATCCAACCATTGTCAGCTATAATGCAGTAGCAACATTTGCAGGATGTGTGGGACAACCTGCGGCATACACTATTACAGTAAATCCATTGCCTGACGTAGATGCTGGACCGAATATCATTCTTTGTAACCAGTCTATATCGGAAACTCTTCAAGACTACAGTCCTATTTCTGGCGGCACGGGTGTGTGGTCAGGTTCTTCTAATGTTACCACGAGCGGAGTGTTCACACCAAATGGAACAGACACTTTGTTTCTTTATTACACCTTCACCGATACAAATGGCTGTTTGAACAGGGATAGCATCAAAGTGGAGGTAATCAATCCAACGCAAGCAAATGCAGGGAGTGATTTCAGTCTTTGTGTTACCGCAACCAGCGTGAATCTTAATACTCAGCAAAATCCATTTCCTGCGGGCGGAACATGGACAGGTAACGGTGTGAACAATAATGTTTTCAGTCCTTCTGTTGCAGGCCCGGGAAATCATACTTTAAGATATTCAACAGGCACGGGCACCTGTCTGACGAAAGATTCGATTCAAGTAATTGTTCATCCGCAACCCGTTTTTTCAGTCGGTGATAAAGCAATTTGCATAGGTGATTCTGTTGCTCTAACCGCAAGCATAAGCACTCTCACTTATAGCTGGAGTCCGGCAGGAGGATTGAGTTCGACTACCGGACAAACGGTAATTGCTTTTCCAACTAATACCACTACTTATACTACTATTGCCACAAATAGTACCACCGGCTGTAAAGACACAATTCAGTCAATAGTTACTGTGCATCTATTACCCGATGTAGAAGCAGGTAATGACATCACCATTTGCAACCAGCCTATTCCTGAAACATTACAAGGATTCAGTCCTGATTCCGGTGGAACCGGCATTTGGTCAGGTTCTCCAACTGTTACTTCCAACGGAATCTTTACGCCCGCGGGAACCGAGACAGTAATCTTGTATTACACTTTCACTGATAACCATGGTTGTTTAAATAAGGATAGCATTGAGGTTAGAGTTACTGATCCTGTATTTGCAGATGCAGGTCCTGGCGATACAGTTTGCCTTAATGCAGGGAATATCCTGCCAGTCAATTTTACTCCAACTGGCGGTGTATGGAGCGGAGCGGGAATTATCAATCAGAATACCGGATTATTTGATCCAGCGATAGCAGGACCCGGTTCACACCAACTTCAGTACAATTTTGGTGCAGGCACATGCCTGACTACCGACAATCGAATGATTTTAGTGCATCCCTTGCCCGTTTTAACCTTTAATCCTTCGCAACCGGAAGGATGCTTCAGACACGATGTTTCAATTAACGTTTCAGGTGCGGTGTCATACAACTGGTTTCCTTCAACAGGATTAGATACAACTTCCGGGGCAAGTGTGATTGTGAATATTGAAAGCACTACAACTTATTATGTTGATGCAACTGACCAAAATAGTTGCAGCGATACATTTCCCGTTACTATAACTATACATCCCTTGCCTGTTGTGGTTGCGGGACCAGATACTACGATTTGCAATCAAAATTCATTCTCAACTCAACTGCCTGCAACTCCAACAGGAGGCACATGGACAGGTTCTCAATATGTTACTCCAACCGGCTTATTTACCCCAAGCGGAAATCCCGCTGATGCAGGAACATATCAGGTTACCTATCAT
>CAYOYI010000389.1:0-4216 GCA_964408105.1 uncultured Chitinophagaceae bacterium
ATCGCTGAAGATGTAATTCCAATGTTTGTTGCCCGGCTGATTAATTTTTATTTCTCCGTCATAACCTTTGCATGTTGCGTCTGTTAGCTGCGACTGCATAGGCGCTGTAAAATGAAGAATGAATCTGTCCGGATGGATTCCCTGATTCACAGAAAAAGAAAACACCGAATTGATCCTTAAGTTTTGAATCAAACCCGTGTAGGTATCTTCAAGGTACACGCAAACGGTTTCATCAAAATTTTCAATCGTTTTCAACTGTATTGTAAAATTTCCCGTAAGTCCGGCATCAATGCCGATAGCAATGTTGCGGTCATCGGTCAATGGCGGCAGCGCCTGAATAGCATAAGCGACCGATTGTATCTTGGAATAGAGCGCGATCTTTTCATTTCCCTTGAGCTTCTTTGCATCGTACATCGGATCTTCCCCTTCGGTAGCATCATTTACAAAAGCGATAAGCGTTTCATTGTAATCAGAATCAGGACTGTAAGCGCTTAACCACATTCTCTGCAAAGGCTGTGCTTTGAAGAATGAACTGTTGTTCCCGTTTCTCATGCTATTGGTAAACTCCACGGTGGTAGTATCAGCGTTCAGCATCTCTACAAAGAAAGACTGGCAGGATGCGATATCCCCGGAGAAAGAAGTGCCATTGCCTCCAACGGTGCCGATGCCATTCCAAACGGCATAATCCTGGTTTGCCCAACCTATTCCATTCGAGCCATCATCATCCCAGAAGTAAAGGGAGCCATAGATGATGCTTGAATTGGCGGAAATGAAATCATTGGCATCAATGGCGGATGGATATGGGTTGCCGATCAGGTTATAGCCGATATTGTTTCCCGCTGCCTTCCTCACTGTGACGGAAATGTTGCCATTGTTTGCAGAGCTGTTAAACAGCACCGTAGAATTCCCTCTTGCGATATAACCTTTTGCAATCGTCATGTTACCGGAAGCGGCAACCCAACCTGCTCTGAGTCCCTGAACGCTGTTGTCAATGGCATTGCCCGGTTCATAATAGTATAAACTGTTTCCGAGCAAAGAGACATTTGATGTAGCAACAGGAGTTGACCAAAAACTGTAAGAGGCGGGGTTCGTATTGCCATTTCTTTTCACCTTAACCAAACCATTCACCGTGCCGCCACCTCCGGGTGTGCCGGGTCCGTGCAACAAGCTTCCTCCATCTTCAAGCGTGAGATTCCCGTTGGTAGTAAGGGTTGCGCCCGGTTTTATCTGCAACCATCCGCTGAATGAAAATGGATTGGATAATGAATAAGAGGTTCCGCTCAGGCTGAGTTTCCCGCTTCCCAAAATCTGCCCCTGACAAGAGAAGCTGCCGGAGACATTTAATTCAACGGCATTAAAGCCCGAGATGGTCAGCGTGGCGCCACTCTGAACAGCCAGATCACCAATATCAACGACCAATCCTGCCGCTCCCTGGATCA
The DNA here is from genome assembly GCA_964408105.1 of uncultured Chitinophagaceae bacterium. Classification (GTDB taxonomy): domain Bacteria; phylum Bacteroidota; class Bacteroidia; order Chitinophagales; family CAIOSU01; genus BPHB01. Next base: position 1,440 of record CAYOYI010000389.1, read on the forward strand.
CAGGAAAATCATTCGGAGAAACGTCAGGAATCGTGATGTCGGATGAAGCCAGCGGAACACCATTGGTCCAGTTGCCGGCAGTGAACCAATCGTCATCCACACTTCCCGTCCATTGTGTTACGGTGGAGGGAAGTATTCCTTCACCTGAAAAATTTATTGTGTAACTGCTTTCGTTATTGTCATTGTTGGCGATAACAACAGAACCCGCCCTGGTTCCTGCTGCCGTTGGAGCAAACCTCACCGTAAAAGTTGTGCTGCCTGAAGCTGCTACCGCGGATGAAGGCTGGCTGAAAAGAGAATAATCTCCGCTTGAAATGAGCGGTGTCGTAACGTTCAGCGCAGCATTGCCAGTGTTCTCGATGGTGAAAACCACATCCGTGTTTGCTGCAATCTCGGTATTCGCAAATGTGTACGTATTGCCGCTGGGAATATTGTTGGAGCCCTGCTTGATATTTATCTCAGGTGCAGGCGTTACTGCTCCGACATTTCTCACGAGCACTACCCAGTCATTGGAATCACTATCGGGATTTTTACCAACGCTAATCGAACCATTAACGGCTGTGATGGTATCCACCGAGCCAACATCAAGTGCGCCACCCGCTCTGGGATTATACCAATGCACTGAATACTTATCCGTGCCTGTAATATTAAAATTTACATCACCGTTATTCCCGCCTGTTTTAAGATAGGCGGTGTAAATCTGTGCACTCTTGTAGAAAACAAATCCGCCACCGATACTGCTGAGGTTGGTAACGATACTGTTGTCAGGCGACATTTCGTTAAAAGGCAAGTAGTCCTGAAAAAAATCAAGCGCATATTTGGTCTGTTCCCACAATGGTCCGGCAACAGAAAAATCTTCAGATTGCACATCGCCAAAAGTGCTCTGGTAGCCGAAATACCATTCAACTCCTCCACCCCCTCCCATAAGATTCGCCCATAATACATTTTTCCTCAAAGAACTAACGTTACTCATATCGGCAGCCACCGCTGGCTCCTGTTCATCAGCGCAAACTATCCACTTTTTCCCCGCATTGTCAGAATCAGCGCGGTAGTTGATTGCAAGAGTGTTATAAACGTTTGTTGAACTGCCGACCTGCAGAGATGTCATTTCGAAATTTTGCAACCATGCCGCGTTTGCGAGTATTCCATCATAAGCGGTATTCACATCAACCTGCCAATTGTGAAAACCGATAGGATGATTGTAGGGATCCGTGTTCCGGATGTATTCAGCAAAATCAGCTCTTTGCTGGTCGGTGTTATCATTCTCTTCTCCAAGGTTCCAAAAAAGACCGAGATGATGTGCAAAGCGGGATACCAACTCGCGATAATACAACTTCCGCTCATCACCCAGTGCTCCTCCGTTCAGCGCATGGTCGTTCTCGGTTTCCTGCGTTACCACGTGCATCATGATGCCCAGTTTCTCCATGTGCGAAAAAACGATTTCCCACTGGTCTAATTTGGAAACATCGAAGCGGGTTCTTTCACTCGGGCTTGTCCATACCCATGTGTCACGGCCATCCCCACCATCAAGATTGTATGTCAGGAAGTAAACGCTGTTCACTCCTTTAGAAGCTAGATAATTCAAAGCGCCAATGATGCCTTTTCCCTTTGAACTCTGCCATACCGGGTCACCGGAATTCCAATCAGAAGCATGTGCAGCATATCTATGTAACCCATTAATCAGGCCGGGCGTGGAAGTGCCGCCCTGATCAGTTGTTTGATCAAACTCATAATATCCTAAAAAGTTCTCCGGGCTGTCAGCGCCACCTTTAATAAAATATTCTCCGGTCTCGGCAAATTGGAGGTAGTGTTCACCGACATAGCTTAACCTCCCTTTGGCACGAAAATCATTTCCGGTTTTGTCGGTGTTTGTGATGTTGAAATTTCCTGTTTCCCCATCGGGGCCGTTTGGTGAACCTACGGCAGAGCCTGCGGATGGATTTTCGTCCAAAGCAATATCGGTTCCCGTCCTGAATGAAACGGAGTAGTTCCATGTTCCTGTAACATCAGGAGTGAAATAAACACGCCACTTGCTTCCGTTTGATGCGCTCGTTTCCGATGCATCACCATCAGCAGCATAGTGGCCATGGACAGTATAAGTATTGCCTCCATTGGTGAAGGTGACGATAAGGCGGTAATCCAAAAACGGGTTCGTGGCGTTTCCTTCGCTGGTTGACGGCCCATCAAAAAGAAGCGTGACCCTGTGCCATTTCTTTAATTCACCGCTTATTGTTGCAGACCGAATGTCGTTCCAGAAAAATAAAAAAAGGACGAGGCAGAAAAAAAATAAAATACCCTTGAACCGCATGTGCAGGAAATTTTAACAATCAGAGAAATTAGGCGGGGTTAAATTAGTCAATACACCTTGCGCAAACAACGTAATATAAGGAAACAAATTAAGGCTTAGGCACCAGGTTCCGCCTGCTTTTCAGATTGCTTGGTAACAATCGCTGTTGTCATTTCGAGCCTTGCACGGGATCCCCTTATGTTGTTTGGTCATAACCGAGGAGATGCCGGAACGCGTTCGGCAATGACAACTTGACAAAGTTATTCAGCGATAAAAACCTTCTTTGTATAAACCTCAGAACCGATTTTTACAGAAACAAAGTAATACTGAGTCGCTTCACATACGAATTCAAGCGACTGTGTTCCTTCCGTGTTCATTATACAGGAGTAAAGCTCTTGGCCAAGCAGATTGCTGACTGACACTTCAGAATTTTCAATTCGTGCGAAATGGAATTCAACAGGGTCCGGCCCAATCGTTCCGACTCAGCCAC
>CAYOYI010000390.1:0-4198 GCA_964408105.1 uncultured Chitinophagaceae bacterium
TCTTGATCGCGAAGGACAGCACACAGCAATCGCACATCCAGGAAAACATTCTGAACAACGGTACTACCTTCACCCATGTTGTCACGACAAGCGGATCAGAACCTCTAATCGCCACTATTTGCTGGACGGATGTTCCCGGTGCTCCCGAAAGTGCAGGGCACGATATTTCCGTGCTCAAATTGGTGAACGACCTTGATCTTAGAATCACAAATGCCGATTCCATTTTTTTCCCGTATATACTCAACCCGGCAAATCCCTCTTCAGCTGCAACGCTTGGTGATAATTTCAGGGACAACGTTGAGAAAATATTTATTGCCAATCCCGGAGTGGGGGAATACACCGTCACGGTAAATCACAAAGGAGCGCTTTCGGGAGGCAGCCAGGCTTTTTCGCTCGTCATTTCCGGTATTCAAACCTCCCCGTGCTCCGACCCGCATGATGTTTCTATTGTGCAGCTTACCGGTTCATCTGCAAAAGTGAGCTGGATCAAGGGATCGGCAAGCGTCAGTTGGAAACTCGAGTATGGGCTGCTCGGATTTAACCCCGGAAGCGGAATAGTGCTTACCGGAAATTATCCGGGAGTTTCGGAAGTAACGCTTAACAACCTTCAACCCGGATTTCAATATGCAGTCTATATAAGCGAAAACTGCGACTCCGGACAAGTATCAAATCTTACCGGACCACATCGGTTTATTTTAACACACACTTATACCGGAACTTATTGTGAAAATTTTGACGCGTTCAACAACTGCGGCAACAATCTTTTCGAGTGTTTGCAAAATGGGGTTTGCGAGGGTTCATTCACAAGCCCGGGATGGGAAAATACTTTCACTGACAATATTGACTGGAGCGTGAACGATGTCGGCACTCCCTCTGTGAATACTGGACCTGAAGCAGATCATACCAGCGGCAGTGGAAAATATCTTTTCGTAGAAGCTTCGCTTTGTTTTAACAATGGCGCGATACTTCTTTCACCAGGATTTGACCTGAGCACGATTAATTCTCCTTCTTTGAATTTTTGGTATCACATGCTCGGCTCATCAATGGGCAGCCTTACAGTTGCCATTGAGAATCCAATCGGATCGGGCAATTGGGCAAATCTATGGAGCGCCTCCGGCAATCAAGGGCAAGATTGGAAAAATGCCAATGTTGATCTTTCAGCATATTCGGGCAACATCGTGCGGTTCAGATTCCTTGCCCAAACCGGGCCTGATTATGAAAGCGACATTGCCATTGATGATTTCTGCATCAGTTCATCATGTTCGGATGCGGCCTATTGTGATGACCAAAATCCATGTACCGATGATTCATGCAACAATGGAATTTGCGGGAACAGTCCGCTGTGTTTGGACAATGACGATTGCACGATTGACATTTGTATCAATGGGGTCTGCCAGCATGATGCGATTCCCAACTGCAACCAGTGCAACAATATGCTCTCCACCGCTTTCAACGGCAACACCGCCCAGCATGGGAACATGTTCGATGTTACCGCTGCTAAAACAATTAAGATAGTTTCATTCGATGGGCATTTCAGCTCAACTTCCGATTTTGAGATTTACTACAAACCCGGCTCACATGTAGGATATGAAACGTATTCTCCAGCATGGAACCTCATCGGCAGCGCTGACAGCGTGCCATCGGCAGGAGTTGGCCTGCCCTCTCCTATTCCAATCCAGGTGAACATTACAATTCCCGCAGGCGAAACTTATTCATTCTACATTACCACTACCGGAAATCAAAATGTTCGGTTCAGGCCTGGTACGGCAATCGGAACCACTGTTGTTCAGGATTCTAATCTTGTTGTTAAAGAAGGAACTGCAAATAATTATCCATTTGGCACCGGCTCACAACCCTGGAAATGGAACGGAGTAATACATTATTCATGCACCGACTACAGCCCATGCACAATCAATGAATGTAACAATGGTGTCTGTACATATACGGAAATAGTTTGCCCTGACGATGATGATCCATGTACGGTGAATCTGGGTTGCGTCAATGGACAATGTGTTATCGCTCCGCTTAATTGTAATGATAACAACCCATGTACGATTGATGCTTGTGACTCTGTTAACCTGTGTACTCACACCGCGATACCCAATTGCAATCCTTGCCTGAGCATTGATTGTAATGATAATAACGCCTGCACGATTGATGATTGCGATTCGGTTTCAGGTTGCTTCTATACCAATATCGTCTGCAACGACAATGAAGCTTGCACCGTTGACAGTTGCGTCCCTGCGCTTGGATGCATATTTGTTCAGCAGGACTGTAATGACAATGACTTTTGCACCGATGATTTTTGCGAAAACGGAGTGTGTATGCATGGGCCGGTCAATTGTGATGATAATGACGCCTGCACTACCGACAGTTGCAATTACTACCTTGGCTGCCTTCACATTCCCATTGACTGCAGCGACAGCAACTCGTGTACAATTGATAGTTGCGCTGACGGGATATGCTTTAATCTCCCGATAGATTGTGACGACAATGATGCCTGTACACTTGACAGTTGTAACACAACGGTTGGATGCTTCTATACCCCGATGAACTGCGATGATGGAAATAACTGCACGCAAGATATTTGTGTTGATGGAATTTGCTCTCATATTCCATGTGATGACAACAACCTCTGCACGATAGATTCGTGTATAAATGATGAATGCGTATTTACTCCAATTGTCTGTAATGACACCAATGCCTGCACGATTGATAGCTGCATCGCGGGGGTCTGCAACTTCACCCCTTTGAATTGCAACGACAACAATGCATGCACCATTGACGAGTGTGACGATGGTATTTGTGTTCACACACCAATGGATTGCGATGACAACGATGCCTGCACGAGCGATAATTGTGTGGCCGGACAATGTATTTATCAATGCGCAACTATCCCGTTTCTTGACTGGCAAAAATCATTTGGCGGTAGCGGCAATGAAGCCGTCAACAGCATTGAAGCAACCAATGATGGAGGTTACATTTTAGCTGGTTTTACTTTATCCAATAATGGCGATGTTTCAGGGAATCACGGTGCTGAAGATTATTGGATCATGAAACTCAATGCAAACGGAAGTATGGCATGGCAAAAGATATACGGAGGCAGCGGGTTGGATATCGCCAATGATATTAAACAAACCACAGATGGAGGATATATCGTTGCAGGATACACCACCTCAAATAACGGTGATGTTTCCGGCAATCACGGCTCACAGGATTTTTGGATACTTAAGCTTGATGCTTCGGGAAATATTACATGGAAAAAAACTTTAGGCGGTGGAGGAGCTGATGCGGCATTTTCCATCCGGCAAACTGCCGATGGCGGATACATCACAGCAGGCTATACTGCCTCAACAAATGGAGATGTCACAGGCCAGCATGGTGGCAGAGACTTCTGGGTGGTGAAACTCAATTCCAGCGGAAGCATCATCTGGCAGAAAACTCTTGGAGGCACAAACATTGAGGATGCGACCGATGTACAGCAAACTGCTGATGGCGGCTATGTAGTTGCAGGATATACTTTATCAAACAATGGTGACGTGACGGTAAATAAGGGTGTCTTTGATTACTGGGTTGTGAAGCTTGATTCCACAGGCGCGATCACCTGGCAAAAAACCTATGGCGGCTCTTCATCCGACAGAGCGCACTCCATTCAGCAGACCTCTGACGGAGGATACATCGTTGCTGGGTCGGTTGCCTCATTCAATGGTGACGTTTCAGGAAATCATGGCCTCCTGGATTGCTGGGTAGTGAAATTAAACAACGGAGGAAACATCGTTTGGCAAAAAGCGCTTGGAGGCAGCTCTAATGATGAAGCATTTTCCGTGAAACAAAATATTGATGGCACTTACTTAGTAGCTGGCTATGCGGCTTCAACAAACGGAGATATTTCCGGTAATCATGGCTCGGATGATTTATGGGTGGTTAAGTTGAACGCCAGCGGTGGGATCATTTGGCAGAAACCCCTGGGCGGAACGCTTGTCGACAGGGCCAACTCCGTCTGTTCAACCAATGATGGCGGGGTGGCTATATCAGGATATTCTGCTTCGAACAACGGGGATGTATCGCTTAACCAAGGTGGAAATGATTATTGGATAGCACGGCTAAGCTCATGTTCTCCGATAGTCACATACGATTCTATCGTTTGCTCGCTGGACACACAAGCAGTGATATTTGATACGCTATCCAGAGCAAATGG
>CAYOYI010000391.1:0-4195 GCA_964408105.1 uncultured Chitinophagaceae bacterium
ACGCGCCAAGAGGGCAAAAAAATAGGCAAGATACTTATATCGCACCGCTACAACCACCTACCCTTGCTACCTTCCGGTCCTGGGGGAGTTCAAAGGGAGCTGGCCGTATAAGTCTTGCCCGGTGCAAATTTAGGAAATGAGAGGGAAGATGCAAAGGAAAGGGGTAAGGTGTAAGGAGCAAGAGTAAAGAAGTGAGATATAGGAAGCAGGAAAAAGCAGAATCAATTATGGCTTTCGATGGGGATGATGGCTTCGACAATGTTTCCCTTGCCCATGTATTGGATCTCGAGCATTGACTTTGCCATAGCGATGCCGCGGCCGTGGTTATCAAATATGCGTGCGGAATCAAACTCGAGGTAGCGATTGTAGTCGAAGCCTTCGCCCTGATCTTTTATCACGACTTTGAGCGTTCCGTTCGAGCGGCTGACTTCAACGGTAGCGCATTTATATTTAAATTCCGGAAGCTCAAGGCGCGACATGATCTCATCAAGGAGCTTATTCTCTTCAATAAGACGTGTCTTTTCTTCGTAGCCGATGCCGAGGTTGCCGTGCTCAACGGCATTATTGATAAGCTCGCAAATGAGGAGGGCTTTATCAGGAGTTTTGCTGGCATTGGCGATAAGCAGCGAGAGCTTTTGCGCTTCATTGAGGGTTTTGATCTCAAAGGTGCCCTGCGACATGTTGCTGAGCGGATTCTGCGACTCGGACAGGCGATTTTTCAGTTCGAGCAACTGCTGGTAGTCGTAAACGGCACGCCTGACGATGGAGCGGAGAAATTCTTTGTTGAACGGCTTGGTGAGATAGTAATATGCTCCGGCCTCGATGCCGAGCTGGATATCGGATTTTCCGGCATGAGCGGTGAGCATCACCACGGGAATGTCTTTAAAACGGTCTTCTTTCTTGAGTGATTTCAGGAGGTCAAGTCCGCTGATACCGGGCATCTCCCAATCGAGCACAAGGGCATGCACGTTATGATAGTTGGCGTCCATCCAACTTTTGGCGTCACTTCCGTTTTCTTTCTGGATCAGTTCATAGCCTTCATCCCGCAGGGCAAAATCAAGCAGCCTGTGGATCATGGGATCATCGTCAACCAGCAACAGCTTCATGGACATAGATAGAGCAGGATAATTTTAGTTCGTTCACAAATACAGTCCTTTTACGCAAAATGGCTTACAGGGTTTAGTTGGCCTTTACGGAAGCGGCAATGCGTGAAACTTCGGTCCAGATATCTGCTGCAACAGATCCGACCGGGCGATCTCCATTGGTGATGAAAATATTCTCTTTTGAGTCCTGTAGTTGGAAAGCTTCTTCATATTTACCTCTTACCTGCTTGAGGTTATCAGCAGTTTCATAAAGCTCGCGAGAGGCTCTTCCATTACTGATTCGGCTCATGCTTGCATCGGGGGAAACATCTATAAAGATGTTCAGATCAGGCTTGAGGATGTCGGCACAAATAGAATTCGCACTGATCACCCAATCCATCGGCACGTGGGCGCTCTGATAGGCATAGGATGAGAAATAATAGCGGTCAGTAATTACCGAATAACCTTCTTCCAGTTTTTTCAGAATGCCGTTGGTTTTATTAAGCAAATGATCAAGGCGGTCTGCGACAAAAAGAGCAGCAATGGTTCTGTGATCGGCTTCCTCTTTTCCTTTCATTATACTGCGGATGACAGAGCCAATTACGCCATCGGTTGGCTCGCATGTGGTGAACACCTTGAAGCCTTCTTGCTGCATTTTTTCAGCCAGCAACTTCACCTGTGTACTTTTGCCGCTGCCGTCAATACCTTCAAAGGCGATGAAGAGATTTTTTTTCATTTGAGAAGTAATGATTCAAAGATAAATTTATTAATCGTGCACCTCACCCTGAAGCGCTACGCTTTCTGTCCCTCTCCTAAAGGAGAGGGAAATACAAATAAATGGCCCGGACGCAGAAGGCTTCTTCAAGAAAAAACCTAAAATTTGAAGATGATACGGAAGTTGATCCTGCGGTTGGTGAGGTGGTTGGGAACGGCATATACAGTATTGGAAATATCTTTCACCCACAAATAAGAAACGGTGTTGTTCACGCCAATCAAATTGTAAACTTCAAGTGTGGCCCAAATACTTTCAAAATGTCGCATGAAGTTCTTAGGCGCGAGCTGCTTTCGATTTCTGTCAAACAGTTGAGCTGAAAATCCGATGTCAACCCTGCGATAGAACGGAATTCTCAGCACATCCTGATAGCGCTGACCTGTGGGCGGACCGAAAGGCAAACCGGTAGCAAAGACAAGATTAAGGTGAACTTTTAAAAACTTCACCTTAGGAATGTAATCCTGGAAGAAAAGATTGAGCTTGAATCTTTGATCAGTTGGGCGAGGGATGTAACCGGGGTAAATTGTGGTGGTATCTGTAATGTCATCTGTATTTCCGGTGCTTGGATAAACTCTATTCCCAAGCGAATCATAATATTCATGGTAAAAATCTCCTTCGATATCTTCCTGGGTTGACATGATGGAAACGCTTATCCATGATTCAGCGTCTTCCACCAATTCTCCGTGCAACCTGAAATCAATTCCCGCAGCATATCCGTGGGCCTGATTTTCTCCAAAATACCTGATAAGCACATTGTCATACTGATAAGGCACGAGGTCCCAGAGATATTTGTAATAAACCTCCGTTACGAATTTGAATTTTCTGTTCCATGCTCTAAAGTTCAGATCAATCCCTGCTACGGCATGAAATGATTTTTGTGCTTTCACATCTTTATGCACCACTCCATCAAGATCCCGAAGCTCACGATAGAAGGGAGGCTGATTGTAAAGGCCTGAGGACATGCGGAAAATAAGGTCTGATTTTTTCGTTTTAGGACGGAAAGCAAACTGAATTCTCGGGCTTGCAACGAATTCATTATTTACATCCCAATAGCTGAATCGGGAACCATATGTGAAAGTAGCGCGAGAGGAGTTGTTGAGTGACCAGGTATCCTGTATATATGCGTTGATGCGATTTGAATTAAGATTGACGTCTGATTTCAGCACCTGGCTCAGGATGACTTCACTGCCATCATAAGGAATAGAATAGCCGGCAGAATCAACGCGCTCCCATTCATTCAGGCGATCTTCGATACGCTCATGCTGATAAGTGAGACCCCATTTGAGATTGTGCTTGCCCTTGACGAAATACCCCCTGTGCGCCCCGTTGATGATGGTTGCATAAAGGTCGTTACGAGTGTATTGATGCAGTCCGCCAACACCAAGGCTGAACCTTGTTTGCCCAAAATTCTCATTTCCAAAGTCTGACTCAACTTCATCGAGCCAATATTCTCCTATGATATCAAATGCTTCAGACTCGACAGAACGATAGCCCGAGACTAACCATTTCAATCCGAGATTTTTGTTGACGCGCTGATTCACTGCAAAACCTGCCATCAATGTGCGATAGCGGTCTTCTTCTTTTCCATCAAAATATACGGTGAGCCTGAGCACATTATTCACTACTCCGAAAGTCGTTTCGCGGCTTACAGGCTTGAACACAAAACGGTTCATCGCAAAATTCCCGATGAGTTCGAGGTCAACTTTTTCATTCACCTTATAGGTCATGAATGTTTGCACATCAGTGAATGATGGGCTGTATTCGCCTTCCGTTTCAAGGCTTTTCAATAAGTATTGACTGGATTTCTGGCGAATGCCGAGCAGACAGGTATATTTCTGATTCTTACTTACAGCTTCGATATGCGCAGAACCGCCAAGCAATCCTAACTCAACCGAGCCCCTGAATTCTTCAGGCCTTTTATATTGGACGTCCAGAACGGATGACATTTTGTCGCCATATTTTGGCTGAAAGCCTCCCGAAGAAAAGTAAACCGAGCTGACTAAGTTGGAGTTGATAAAGCTTAATCCCTCCTGCTCGCCTGAGCGGATAAGGAAAGGGCGGAAGACCTCAAAGTCATTTACATAGACAAGGTTCTCATCAAAATTTCCTCCGCGCACGGAGTAAGTGCTACTTAACTCATTGTTAGAACTCACGCCCAGCGCCTGTGCAGCTAAAGCCGCTTCAATACCGGCAAACGGAGTTGGAATTTTCTCAATGTCTTTCGATTCGATATATACTCCGCTGGCTTCGTTGCGAATGGCTTCCTTATCCGTGATTTCAATGGGATTCAGATTAATAAGCCCTGGACGCATCGCCAGATTAAACTCCAGCCGCTGGCCGG
>CAYOYI010000392.1:0-1268 GCA_964408105.1 uncultured Chitinophagaceae bacterium
ACCGGTGGCCTCGCTGACTGCGACACCTTGCAATTCAACTTTTATGACGTTGCAAATGTCAGAGCCTGTGCTTTGCAGCAGCGTTTCTTCCAATGGAAGCGAATTTACCATGACCGGTCCGGGCGGGCCGTTCACCATCACGGGCGCTACCGGTATAAATTGCGGTAATGCCACATCACAGATCACGATCAATTTTTCTCCGCCTGTAACCATCGGCAGCAATTACACGCTCACTATTAACACCGGTACTGACGGCAATACGCTGATTGATAATTGCGGTAATGCAACCGCTGCCGGTACAACTTTTAATTTCACCGCAACACCACCACCCGCTAATATTCTTGGCCCTTCGGATGTGTGCAAAGGAAATCCGATTACTTTAACGGCATCAGCAGGAACGGGCTACTCGTGGAGCACCGGAGCTACCACGCAAAGCATCACACAATCTCCGACAGCAAATACTACCTATTCTGTAACCGTTACCAATGGTACCTGCACACAAACGGCTTCTAAAACAATAACCGTTAAAGATGCACCCGTTGCCAACTTTACGGTAAGCCCAAATCCGGCATGTGTTGGGCAAACCGTTACTTTCACCAACTCCAGCACTTATTTGCAAACGTGCATTATCCCGCCCATCTTCTGCATTCCCAACCCCTCGTTTCTGATATGGAATTTTGATGACGGCACAGTAATGTCTGAGCTTTCTTTGATCGCCACCAATCCTACTCATACGTACACCACTCAGGGTGTTTATGATGTTTCGCTGATTGTGCAGGATACTTTGGTGGGTGGTTGTTCACATACGCTGACCGTTCCGGTTACGGTATTATCAAACAGCGCTACGCTTGTAGCTCCGAACGACACCACCATTTGCCAGGGAACTTCACTGACACTTACGGCAAGCGGGGGAGCTTCGTATTCATGGACTTCCAATCCTCCCGGATTTACAGCCAGCACGGCATCTATCACAATATCTCCAACCGTTACTACTACTTACACAGTGAGCAGCCCCGGATGTTCTTCAACACAAACCGAGTCTGTGGTGGTAACCGTTTCTTCATCTTCAGTTTCGGTTTCGCCAGCTTCGTCAACAATTTGCAATGGCGCTTCAGTTGCGCTGACCGCAAGCGGAGCATCGAATTACTTATGGTCCCCGGCAACGGGACTCGATGCCACAAGCGGTGCGGTAGTCAATGCCAGCCCATCTGTTACGACTTCGTACATTGTGACGGGCACTTCGGGAAGTTGTCAGGCGAGAGATACTG
>CAYOYI010000392.1:1278-4177 GCA_964408105.1 uncultured Chitinophagaceae bacterium
CCCATCACTTGTTCCCGTAATTACACCTGATGGCCCAACGACCTTTTGCACCGGAGACAGTGTTACACTTGATGCCGGAAGTTATACAACCTACACATGGAGCACAGGTGCTGTAACAAAAACGATAACTGTGAACCAATCCGGAACATTTACCGTGACGGTTGAAGATGTTACCGGATGCACAGGAACTGCATCTATCACTACGAATGTTTCTAACACATTGAATCCACTCATTACGGCAAATGGTCCATTAACATTCTGCACCGGAGGAAGCGTTGTGCTTGATGCAGGAGTTGGGTATGATACTTATGCATGGAGCAGTGGAGAAAGTACCCGAACTATCATTGTTTCACAAGCAGGGAGCTATGATGTGACGGTGACTTCTTCAACATGCTCAGGAACTTCACTGCCGGTTACAGTTGCTGTTTCAAATAATCTTTCTCCGGTGATCACGCCTTCGGGTCCGCTCACGTTTTGCATAGGTGGAAGCGTTGACCTTGATGCAGGCGCAGGATACACAACTTACAACTGGAGTTCGGGAGAAACCACACAAATGATCACCGTGGCTCAAAGCGGAACGTATGATGTTACTGTCTCAGACGGAAGTTGCACAGGCACATCTCCGCAAGTGACAGTAACTGTCGGCACAAGTTTATCTCCCACCATCACTGCTTCCGGTCCGCTTGATTTTTGTGATGGAGCGAGTGTAACGCTGGATGCCGGATCAGGTTTTGCCACCTACACATGGAGCAACGGAGAGACTGCTTCAACAATTATTGCCTTTCAATCAGGAAACTACTCCGTCACAGTAACTGATAATACATGCAACGGCACTGACGCGGTGAATGTGAATGTTTATACAAATCCTGTAGTGATTTCTTCTGACACCTGCCTCATTGGTAAAGCAACTATTGCCCTAACCGTGCAAAGTGGAACGCAGCCATATTCGTATTTGTGGAATGACGGTAACACTTCACAACAACTTTCAGGATTGAGCGAAGGCGTGTATGAAGTTACGGTGACCGATGCAAACCAGTGTTGGGATAGCACCGCAGTTGCTGTGGCTTGTGTGGAACCGATCTCTATCATTAGCGTACCAACCGCTTTCTCACCCAATGGCGATAGTCGCAATGATTTCATTTATGTGATGGGGGATAATACTTCATTGACGAGCTACGAATTCCAGATATTCAACCGATGGGGGCAGCAGGTTTATTTCACGAGCGACCTCACGCTCATCAGCAAAAGCCCAAATGAAGGCAGAGGATGGGACGGAAGCTACAAGGGCGAGTTTCAGGACATAGGAGTGTACACCTACTTTGTGAGTTTACAATATCTTGATGGAAGGAATGACAAACTGAAGGGTAGTATCACGCTGATTAAGTAACCTTTAATGTATGAGATTCAAACCAAACATGGAAGCTGTTAAACTTTGGTTAGTTACATTCTTTGTACTGTTATTGGTCGAAAGGACTAATGCCCAATCAATAGACTTCACCTACAAAGGCAATAACCGCCACAGCATCGTTCATGTTCCATCATCCTACAATGGTTCTGTGGCTTACCCTGTTGTGTTCAACCTGCATGGCTACGGCTCCAATGCCGCGCAGCAGCAGCTTTACAGCGGCATGAATGCCGTTGCAGATACTGCAGGCTTTATTGTTGTTTATCCCGATGGCATCAGCAATGCCTGGGATATAGTTTTTTCTAACTCCCCCGTGGATGATGTCGGCTACCTGAGCGCACTACTTGATACACTGATTTCCAGATACAATGTTGATACGAACAGGGTTTATTCCTGCGGCATGTCAATGGGCGGTTTCATGACGTACCGTCTTGGCTGCGAATTGAGCAACCGCATTGCCGCCATCGCTTCGGTCACCGGCCCTACGGTTGACAGTCTGCTCATGCGGTGCGGCAGCTCGCGCAAGATTCCCGTGATGCATATTCACGGGACGAGTGACGCCACCGTTCCTTACGAGGGAGACCAATTGTTCAATCACATTGACAGCACGATACAATTCTTCGTCAACAAAAACGGCTGCGGTGCTCCGGTCGTCACTAACCTGCCGGATGGAAACACATCAGATGGCTGCACCATCACATCCTATCATTATTGTCCGTTTGAAGATTCAACCGAAGTGATTTTTTATAAAGTGACCGGAGGCGGGCATACTTGGCCCGGAGCATTTCCTATTGTCATTTTCGGAAATACGAATGGCGATATCAATGCCAGCAGCGACATCTGGAATTTTTTCAAACGACATCAGTTGAAATATGAACAAAGTACAGGGATCAGTTACGTTTCGGAAGATGATGTTCGTGTTTATCCTAATCCCGCGTCAGAAATTTTAAATATCCAAATTGACAATCGGCAAAAGGCAATTGGCAAAATAATAATTACTGATATGAATGGTAAACTGCTGCATCGGATGTCCAACCCTGATTCTTATCACAACACCCTCAACACCCAATACCTGGCAAAAGGGCTTCACTTCATTCATGTAAGGTTTACAAGTGGGCAGAGTGTAGTGAGGAAGGTGATAATTCAGTAGCAACTACCACTCTGTGTATTCCGCCTAAGCGCATTTTCTCATTTAGCGCTTACTTTTTTACAGTGGCTTAATTGCCGGGAAAAAGCCATATTGAAGGGGTTTTAAGAAATGTTTGCCACCTTAAACAGAAAGCTTATCGGGACGCTGTTCGGTATCATCATATTTGATATCGCATACGTGATGCTGGATTTCTATCAGAACTCTGTTTTCAATTTGCAGAAAGCAGTCGGTTTCGTACTGCTTCCGCTGTCCGTAATGCTGTTTTATTTTATTTATGTTGCGGGGGCTAAAACCATTACGAGGCTCAGGTGGTACATGATACCTTATTTTATTTTTCTTATTGC
>CAYOYI010000393.1:0-4173 GCA_964408105.1 uncultured Chitinophagaceae bacterium
CGTTGTGGAACTGCGCGACAAGATATCACGGTCTGATTTTGGAATATCCGGTGCTATTGCGCCAACGGCCAGTCATTGATTCGTCTGTATTGGAGGGGGATGTTGCGGCCATTATGGAAGCTGTGAAAAAAAAAGGTGATGCAGCCCTCAAGGAATTTTCAAAGCGTTTTGATAAATCCACACCAAAATCTATTACTGTTTCAAAAGCTGAGATCGCTAAAGCTGAAAAGAAGGTCAATAAAAAATTGAAGGATGCTATCGGTCTGGCTAAAAACAACATCGAACGATTTCATTTGGCTCAAATAGAAAAGGAGAAAAAAATCACAACCGCAGATGGAGTTGTTTGCTGGAGAAAAAGTGTTGCGATTGAAAAAGTCGGGTTATACATACCCGGAGGAACCGCTCCCCTGTTCTCAACCTTGTTGATGCTCGGCATTCCGGCAAAGATCGCGGGATGCAAAGAAATTGTTGTGTGTACACCTCCTGGTAAAAATGGAAGTATTGCTCCCGAAATTTTGTACACCGTAAAACTTATTGGCATTGAAAAGATATTCAAAGCGGGAGGAGCGCAGGCAATTGCAGCAATGACCTATGGAACGAAAACAATCCCCCGAGTTTATAAAATATTCGGCCCGGGAAATCAATATGTGACCATGGCAAAAATGCTGTCCCAAAAAGAAGGTGTTGCCATTGACATGCCTGCAGGCCCGAGTGAGGTTTTAATTGTAGCGGATAAAACCAGTAACCCTGAATTCATAGCTGCTGACCTCCTGTCACAAGCGGAACATGGTGCTGACAGTCAGGTGATGCTGGTTTCTGATAGCGCGACTATAATTTCCCAGGTTAATAGCGAAATCGAAAATCAACTTAGAAAACTTCCACGAAAGCAGATTGCGAAAAAATCATTGACTAATAGTAAGAGCATTCTGCTGAAGGATTTAAATGAAGCCATTGCATTCAGCAATGAATATGCACCCGAGCATTTGATCATCGCAACAGATCAACCAGAGCAATTGGCGCAGCAGGTAACAAATGCAGGATCTGTTTTTCTTGGAAACTATAGCTGTGAAAGTGTTGGCGATTATGCCAGCGGGACAAATCACACTTTACCTACTAACGGTTATGCCAAAAGCTACAGCGGAGTTTCGGTTGATAGCTTCGTAAAAAAGATTACGTTTCAGAAATTATCCGCTGAAGGAATTTCAAACATTGGGCCAGCCGTTGAATTGATGGCCGAGGCTGAGCAACTTCGCGCACACAAAAATGCCGTCACCGTCAGGTTGAATGCAATCAACATCAAGAATATAAATCCTTCACCCATCCCATCTGCCCGGGAAAATATCATTAGGGCAAAACCTTACTCCAGCGCGCGTGATGAATTTTCCGGAAAGGATAAAATATTTCTTGATGCGAACGAGAATCCCTTTAATACCACATATAATCGCTATCCAGACCCGCATCAGGTTGAATTGAAAAAGAAAGTGTCAGCATTAAAGCGAATTCCGTTTGAAGATATCTTTCTCGGTAATGGAAGTGATGAAGCTATTGATTTGACCATCCGTGCGTTTTGCACTCCGGGAGAAGACAAAGTGATAATCTGCCCTCCTACCTATGGCATGTATGAAGTGGCTGCAAATATCCATGACGTAGCTGTTGAAAAAATTCCATTGTCGAATAACTTTCAACCCGACATTTCAAAACTGCAAACAAAATATAGCGACCCGGGCATTAAGCTGATCTTTCTATGCTCTCCCAATAATCCAACGGGAAATCTTTTATCAAAATCCAATGTCAGGAGCATTTGTAAAAACTTTAAAGGGATTGTTGTCCTGGATGAAGCTTACATAGATTTTTCACCGAAAGGCTCCCTACTTTCTGAATTAATAAATCTGCCTAACCTCATCATTCTGCAAACATTCAGTAAAGCATGGGGCCTTGCTGGTATTCGCCTCGGAATGGCATTTGGTCAAAAAGAAATCATTTCATTGCTGGATAAAATCAAGGCGCCTTATAACATCAGTGCATTAACGCAGCAACTTGCATTGGAGAAATTAGGTAACGAAGTACAAAAGAATGGTTATGTGAAGTCATTGGTTAAGGAAAGGAATTGGCTTGCAAAAGAACTTGGCAATCTGAAGAATGTTTTGAAAGTTTACCCTTCCAATGCAAATTTTCTTTTGGTGAGATTTAAAGATCCCCGCAAGACTTATACTTACTTATTGAAGAAAGGAATTGTAGTCCGGGACAGAAGTTCTGTAGTAGCGGGATGCTTACGTATTACGGTGGGAACCCCGGAAGAAAACAAACAATTAATAGAAAGCTTAAAATCATAAAATGAAAAAAATCCTTTTCATTGACCAGGACGGCACTTTGATTTTGGAACCCGAAGATGAAAAATTGGACAACTATCAGAAGTTGCGTTTTTTACCCGGTGCAATCAACTACCTGGGCCGGATTGCCGAAGAACTGGATTACGAGTTTGTGATCGTCACTAACCAGGATGGACTCGGAACCGATTACATGCCTGACGAAACCTTTTTCCCTGTTCACAATCAAATGCTCGAAATCCTGAAATCCCAGGGCATTAACTTCAGAGAGGTTTGTATTGACCGGCATTTCCCCGAAGATAATTCTGATACCCGCAAACCGGGCATTGGCATGTTGCGCCATTACTTAAATAGTGATTTTGACATATCTCATTCGTTTGTCATTGGCGATCGCTTCACTGATGCCTTGTTAGCAAAAAATCTGGGATGCCATGCCATCCATATTCAATGCCATCTTTCAAAAGATCACAAACATACTTGGTCGGAACACGAAGTAGTTCACCTTCATGCTGAAGACTGGAAAGAGATATACTATTTTCTAAAAAGACTTCCCAGAAAAACTGCAGTAAAAAGAGTAACAAAGGAAACAGCAATCGGGATTGAATTAAATCTCGATGGCTCCGGAATTGCAGATATTGATACCGGATTAGATTTTTTCAATCACATGCTGGAGCAACTAAGCAAACATGGCGGTCTTGATCTTGCCATTAAAGTAAAAGGTGATTTAAATATTGATGAGCATCACACGATTGAAGATACAGCGCTTGTATTAGGTGAAGCATTTGCTCAGGCTTTAGGAAATAAAAAAGGAATCGGCCGCTACGGTTTTGTAATCCCGATGGATGACAGCTTGGCTCAGGTTGCCATTGATTTTGGCGGAAGGCCTTGGCTCGAATGGAACGCTGAATTTAACAGAGAAAAAGTTGGAGACATGCCCACTGAAATGTTCAAGCACTTCTTCAAATCCTTTAGTGATACAGCCAAATGTAATCTGAATATTAAAGCAGAAGGTGAAAATGAACATCATAAGATCGAAGCTATATTTAAAGCAGTTGCAAAGTCAATAAAAATGGCGGTGAAAAAAGATGAGAATACCGGCATTCCCAGCACGAAAGGAGTTTTGTAAAATGGTCGTTGTGATAAAATATAATGCCGGCAACATCCGCTCTGTGTTAAATGCATTGGAAAGACTAAATGTAACCTGCACCCTCAGTGACGATGAAAAGACCATTGAAAAAGCGGATAAGGTTATCTTCCCCGGTGTTGGTGAGGCAAGCAGCGCCATGAAATACCTTGCTGGGAAAAAATTAGACCTTACTATTAAAAATCTGAAACAACCCTTTCTTGGGATTTGCCTCGGCCTGCAGCTCATGTGTTCTCATACAGAAGAAGGAAATACTAACGGCTTAGGAATCTTCAAAGAAAAAGTTAAACGCTTTCCTCCTGCGGGCAAGGTTCCTCACATGGGTTGGAATAACCTTATTAACGTTAGAGGGAAACTATTTGAAGGACTGGAAGCAAACAATGACATGTATTTCGTGCATAGCTACTTTGCAGAGTGTGGGGCGGAGACCATTGCCACCACAGATTACATCATTCCGTTTAGCGCTGCAATTCAAAAAAATAATTTCTATGCTGTTCAATTTCATCCTGAAAAGTCAGCATCAGCAGGAGAAAGGGTTCTTAAAAATTTTCTTTCTCTATGAGAATTATTCCGGCCATCGACATTATTGAAGGAAAATGTGTTCGGCTTTCCCAGGGAAGTTATGCGTCAAAAAAAACCTACAGTGAAAATCCACTTGATGTTGCGAGAAAATTTGAGGATGCGGGGATGCAATTTCTACAC